>JAERMP010000243.1 GCA_016844515.1 Thermoleophilia bacterium
CGCACCTGGGTGATCTTGAACGAGCTCACTCTGCGGTCTCCGTCTCCACCGCCGGAGCCTCGTCAGCCTGAGCGGTCTCGGCCGCTGCTGCTGCGGCTGCCTCGGCCGCCGCGAGACGCGCCGCGCGCGCCGCGGCCGAGACCGGCAGCACCTCCGCGATCGTCTTGCCGCGGAGCTGGGCGACGTCCTCGGGCCGGACGAGCCGGCGCAGGCCGTTGACCGTCGCGCGGGTCATGTTGATCGGCGTCGTCGTACCGAGGCACTTGGAGAGCACATCGCGAATCCCGGCCAGCTCGAGCACGGCGCGAACACCGCCGCCTGCGATGACCCCGGTGCCTTCGCTCGCGGGGCGCAGCACGACACGCGCGGCGTCGAATCGGCCGACGATCTCGTGCGTGATCGTCTGGCCGTGCTTCGGCACGGTGAAGAGGTTCTTCCTGGCGTCCTCGACGGCCTTCGAGATCGCCAGCGGGACCTCGCGTGCCTTCCCGTAACCCAGGCCGACGCGATCCACCTCGTCTCCGATGACGACGAGCGCGGTAAAAGAGAACCGCCTGCCGCCCTTGACGACCTTGGCGACCCGGTTGATCTCGATGACCCGCTCCTTGAGCTCGCGGGACTCGTTTGCTTGGGTCGTGCTCAAAACTGGAGTCCTCCCTCTCGCGCGCCCTCGGCGAGCGCCTTGACGCGTCCGTGAAACAGGTAGCCGCCGCGGTCGAACACGCAACGTTCGATCCCGGCCGACTTTGCAGCTGTGGCCAGGGCCTTCCCGACCGCGGTCGCCTGCGCGGCTTTCGAGCCAGACATCTTGCCGATCGACGTCCAACTCGCCGAGGCAAGCGTGCGCGCGGTCTCGTCGTCGACGAGCTGCGCGAAGATCCCGCGGTTCGAGCGGAAGACGACGAGGCGCGGCCGCTCCGAGCTCCCTGAGATCTTGCTGCGAACGCGACGGTGGCGGCGCAGGCGCGCCTCACGCTTCGTCAACGTGCTCATGCGCGCCCCTCGCCGACCACGGCTCCCGGCCGGCCTCCTTCTCGGGGTCCCCGGGAAGTGCGAAGCACTTTCTGGGGTAAGAGCCGGCCTCCGCCGCGGCCTGACGCCGCCCGAGGAACGCGCATGAAGGCCGAAGTTGACACAAGGCGTCTCATGCTCGCTTTCCGACCTTCCTGCGAACCAGCTCGTCGCGGTAACGGATGCCTTTGCCCTTGTACGGCTCAGGCGGTCGTACCTTCCGAACCTCGGCAGCCGTCTGGCCGACCATCTGCTTGTCGATCCCCTTGACGGTGATCTGGGTCGGACTGGGCACGTCGAACGAGATGCCGCCACGCGGCTTGATGAGAACCGGATGCGAGTAGCCGACCGCGAGCTCGAGGTCGGACCCCTTGAGCTGGGCTCGATACCCGACGCCCTGGATCTCGAGGTGCTTCTCGTAGCCATTGGTGACACCCTCGACCATGTTCGCGATCAGCGTGCGAGTGAGCCCGTGGAGTGCGCGGTCCTCGCCGCGCTCGGTCGGCCTCGTCACGAGGATCTCGGTCTCCCTCTGCTCGATCTGCATCCGAGCAGGCACGACCTGATTCAGCTCGCCAAGCGGGCCGGTGACCTGGACCTGGCCAGGAGAAACCGCCACCTTTACGCTGGCGGGAACTTCGATGGGTCTACGACCGATCCGCGACATCGTTACCAGACGAAGGCGATGACCTCGCCGCCGACGCCGCGCTCGGCGGCCTGGCGGTTGGTGATCACTCCAGTCGAGGTGGACATGATGGCGGTGCCGAGCCCTCCGAGCACGCGAGGAAGCCGATCCTTGCCGGCGTAGACACGCCGCCCCGGCTTGGAGACACGCTTGAGGTCGGTGATGACGCGGCGACGGTCCCGCGCGAACTTCAGCTCGACGACGAGCGTGCGATACGGGAGCGGCTGGCCCTTGTCGTCCGTTACGTCGATGAGGCGATAGTCCTTGATGTAGCCCTCGTCCTTGAGGATGCGGGCGATCTCCTCCTTGATCTGGGAGGTCGGCATCGACGCGGAGTCGTGCAACGCGCGATTCGCGTTGCGGATGCGGGTCAGCATGTCAGCGATGGGGTCCGTGAGCACGTTCTTCCTCCCTACCAGCTCGACTTCGTCATCCCGGGGATCGCGCCTTGGTGCGCGAGCTCGCGCAAGCAGATTCGACATACGCCGAACTTCCGATAGACCGCGCGCGGGCGGCCGCACCGGTTGCAGCGCGTGTAGGCCCGCACCTCGTACTTGGGCTTCCGCTGCTGCTTGGCGATGAGCGACTTCTTGGCCACTAGTGCTCCTTCAAGTGTTCTTGCCCTACTTCTGGCGCGCGAAAAGCAAGCCAGGCTAGGACGCAGGGAGCGTCCATACCTGAAGGTATGGACGCGACTGAGGACGACGCATGGCGCAGCTTTGCAGCCGCCAGAGGTGGGGATAAGAGTGCTTGAAGGAGCACTATTCTTCCCTTCTCGAAGCGGCGAACGGCAAGCCCAGAGCGCCCAGGAGGGCGCGACCGTGCTCGTCCGACGTCGCCGACGTGGTGATCGCGATGTCGAGCCCGCGGATCGACGGCACCTTGTCGTAGTCGACCTCGGGAAAGATGATCTGCTCCCGGATCCCGATCGAGTAGTTGCCTCGCCCGTCGAACGACCCGGGGTCGAGTCCTCGGAAATCTCGGATGCGTGGAAGAGCGATCGATGCGAGCCGGTCGAGGAACTCGTACATGCGCGCCCCGCGCAGCGTCACGCGCGCACCGACGGGCATTCCCTCGCGCAGCTTGAAGCTCGCGATCGACTTGGTCGCGCGCCGCACTTGTGCGCGCTGCCCGGAGATGATCGTGAGCTCGTCGATGGCCGCGTCGAGTGCTTTCGCGTCCGTCTTGGCCTCGCCGACGCCCATGTTCAGCGTGATCTTCGTGACGCGGGGAACCTGCATGACGGAGGAGACGCCGAGCTCTTCGTGGAGCCGCGGGCGAATCTCACTCTCGTACCGCGCCTTGAGCCGCGGCGCGTACGTCTCTGCTGTCGGTGCGGAGGTCATCACTTGTCGATCTCCTGGCCGCAGCCCTCGCGCTTGCAAACGCGCACACGAACGATCTCTCCCTTGATCTCCTTCTCGGCCATGGCGACCCTGGTCGGGTTGCCGCAGATCGGGCAGACGACCATGACATTTGACACCGAGACGGCCGCTGGCTTGTCGAGGATGCCGCCCGGCACCACCTGTGCGCCACCCATCCGCGACGAGTCACGGATCGGACGCGGGCGTGTATGTCGCTTCGCGACGTTGAGGTTCTCGACGATGACCCGGCGCTCGGACGGGCGCGCTTCGAGCACCCGGCCGCGCTTCCCGCGATCCTTGCCGGTGATCATCTGCACCATGTCGCCCTTCTTCACCTTCATCTTCGTGGCCATCTACAAAACCTCCGGCGCGAGACTGACGATCTTCATGAAG
>JAERMP010000005.1 GCA_016844515.1 Thermoleophilia bacterium
CCTTCGCCTCCCGCTGGATCGGGCGCGGCGACAAGATCGCCGCCGACCAGGCCGCGGTCGACGCGATGCGGCTCATGCTCGACACGGTGAGCATGCGCGGCGTCGTCGTGATCGGCGAGGGCGAGAAGGACGAGGCGCCGATGCTCTTCAACGGCGAGGAGGTGGGTGACGGCACCGGCCCCGAGGTCGACGTTGCCGTCGATCCTCTGGAGGGAACGCGGCTCACTGCTCTCGGGATGCCGAACGCCATTGCCGTGATCGCCGTCTCCGAGCGCGGGACGATGTTCTTCCCGGGAGCAGCGCTGTACATGGACAAGATCGCCGTCGGTGCCGAAGCGGCGGACGCGATCGACATCGACGCAACGCCAACCGAGAACCTCGAGCGCGTCGCCGCAGCCAAGCAGTGCGACGTGAACGACCTCACCGTCGTCGTCCTCGAGCGCGACCGCCACGACGACCTCATCGCCGAGCTTCGCGCTGCTGGTGCGCGTGTGAACCTGATTCGCGACGGCGACGTCGCTCCTGCGATCGCCGCCGCGCAGGCGGGCACGGGGGTCGACCTCCTCATGGGAATCGGAGGGACGCCCGAGGGTGTGATCTCGGCAGCCGCCATCAAGTGCCTCGGAGGCGCGATGCAGGGAAAGCTCTGGCCGCGAAACGACGACGAGCGCCAGAGCCTGATCGCAGGCGGCTTCGAGCTTGACCGCGTGCTGACTGCCGACGACCTCGTTCAGGGTGACGACGTCTTCGTCGCCGCGACCGGTGTCACGAGCGGGGCGTTGCTGCGCGGCGTGCGTGTCGTCGGCGACCGCGTGGAGACCGAGTCGATCGTGATGCGCTCGCGCTCGGGCACGTTCAGGCGGATCGTTGCCTCACACCCACTGACCAAGATTCAGAGCCTGATGAAAGGAGCGCCCTGATGGGAGCGCACGAGTTGCACGAGACAGCCCAGGCGATCGTCGCCGACCACAAGGGAATCCTTGCCGCCGATGAGAGCACCGGAACGATCAAGAAGCGGTTCGACTCGATCGGGGTCGAGTCGACCGAGGAAAGCCGGAGGTTCTACCGGCAGCTCCTCTTCACGGCGCCGGGGATGGAGGACTCGATCGGAGGCGTGATCTTCTACGACGAGACGCTCCGTCAGAGCACCGACGACGGGACGCCGTTTGCCGAGGTGCTCGCTTCCAAGGGTGTCATCCCTGGAATCAAAGTCGACACCGGGGCTCACGATCAGGCCGGGTTCGCTGGCGAGAAGATCACCGAGGGGCTGGACGGATTGCGCGCCCGTCTCGAGGACTACCGCGGCCTCGGCGCGCGCTTCGCGAAGTGGCGAGCGGTCATAACCATTGGTGACGGCATCCCCTCGGTCGCCTGCATTCGTGCAAATGCCCACGCGCTTGCGCGCTATGCAGCTCTCTGCCAAGAGGCCGGGATCGTCCCGATCGTCGAGCCCGAAGTCCTCATGGATGCGGACAACACGATCGAGCGCTGCTACGACGTGACCTCGCGCACGCTGAAGTGGACGTTTCACGAGCTGATCGTCCAAGGGGTGGATCTCCGCGGTGCGCTCCTCAAGCCGAACATGGTCATCTCCGGCAAGGGTTGCGCCACGCAGGCGTCGGCCGAGCAGATCGCCGAGCTGACGACCCAATGCTTCATGACGCACGTCCCCGCGGCAGTACCGGGAATCGTGTTCCTCTCCGGAGGTCAGTCGGAAGTCGAGGCGACCGAGAACCTGAACGCGATCAACCAGATCGGGGGGCCGTGGCCGCTCTCGTTCTCCTACGGCCGGGCGCTTCAGGCCTCTGCGCTGAAGGTATGGGCGGGCGACACTGAGAACACAGACGCGGCGCAAGCTGCGTTCGCACATCGCGCGCGCATGAACGCGCGTGCGGCCGCCGGCGAGTGGAGCGCGGGAATGGAGCAGCCGGTCGCGGCTTAGCCGGCCGAGCCGCGGCCCGTGGCCGTCGAGTCAGATCCAGTCGAGGAGCATCTCCTCGAATCTCTGAGGGCGCTCGCGTCGCCTTCGACGCCCGTCCCGGTGCCATCCGAGGCGGAGGCGATCTGGCAAGCGCAGGTGGACAGCCGGCAGGCGGACTACGCCGCACGCTGGCTGGGGCAGCACGGCCGCACCTTCTACACGATCGGCTCTGCCGGTCACGAGTCGAACGCTGGCGTTGCGCTGGCACTGCGAATCGGTGACCCGGCGCTCCTGCACTACCGGTCGGGGGCGTTCTATCTCGCGCGGGCCGCGCAAGCCGGTATCGACGGAGTCCGCGACATCATGCTCGGTGTCGTCGCCGCAGCCGCAGAGCCGATCGCCGGTGGACGGCACAAAGTCTTCGGGAGGAGCGAGCTCTCGGTCATCCCCATGACGTCGACGATCGCGTCACACCTTCCCCGCGGGGTGGGTATGGCGCTGGCGATCGATCGAGCCACGCGCGCGACTCGATCGTCCTCTGCTCGTTCGGCGATGCTTCGGTGAACCACGCGACCGCCCAGGCGGCGCTCAACACCGCCGCGCACTGTGCCTTCCAGCACCTGCCGCTGCCGCTCCTCTTCCTGTGCGAGGACAACGGCCTCGGGATCAGCGTGCAGACGCCCGCCGGTTGGGTGGAGGCGATGCTCAGGTCACGCCCCGCGCTGCGCTACGAGTACGTGGACGGGAGCGATCCGGCCGAGGTGCTCGATGTCAGCCGTGACCTGGCCGGGTGGGTGCGAGACGAGCGGAAGCCGGCGGTGCTCCATCTCCGCACGGTTCGCTACCTGAGCCACGCGGGAGCCGACGCGGAGATCGCCTACCGGACACCACAGGCCATTCGCGCCGACCTCGACCGAGATCCGCTCCTCGCCACCGCACGCTGGCTCGTCGCGTCGGGGAGGCACAGCGGTGACGAGCTCGCAGTCGACTACGAGGCGGCCCGTGAGCGCGTGCGGGCCCAGGCGCTGGAGGCGACGAAGCATGCGCAGATGACATCGGCGGAGCAGGTGATGAGCCCGCTCGCCCCAAGGTCTCCCGGTACGGTCGCGCTCCGTTCGGGCTCCGTTCGGCTCGCGGGCACGGAGCCCGTCACGCTGGCACAGGCGATCAACACCGGCCTCGCAGCCGTTCTCGAGCGGCACCCGGAGGTGCTCCTCTTCGGCGAGGACGTCGCGATCAAGGGAGGTGTCTACGGCGTGACGCGCGGGTTGCACGCGCGTTTCGGTGCCGGGCGGGTGTTCGACACGCTCCTCGACGAAACCTCGATCCTCGGACTCGCCCTGGGAGCAGCGGTCAGCGGATTCCTCCCGATTCCCGAGATCCAGTACCTCGCGTATCTCCACAACGCGGAGGATCAGCTCCGCGGCGAGGCGTCGACCTTGCAGTTCTTCTCACAGGGCCAATACCGGAACGGGATGGTGATCCGGATCGCGGGCTACGGGTACCAGCGCGGCTTCGGCGGCCACTTCCACAACGACGACGCGGTCGGCGTCCTCCGGGACATCCCGGGGATCGTGATCGCGTCCCCGTCAAGGCCGGAAGACGCCGCTTCCCTGCTCGTGACTTGCGCTGCCTCCGCCTCGGTAGATGGCAGCGTCTGCGTCTTCCTCGAGCCGATCGCCCTGTACCACGCTCGAGACCTCTACGAGGACGGCGACGACGCGTGGTGCGCTGCGCTGAACGACGCGCATGTTCCCGTGGGCGCGGCGCGCACGTACCTCGACGGCAGCGATCTCACGCTCGTGACGTGGGGGAACGGGCTTCACATGTCGCTCCGGGTCGCGCGCCGCCTCGCGGTGCGGGGCGTTTCCGCGCGGGTCGTGGATCTGCGCTGGCTCGCGCCGCTTCCCGTCACCGACATCCTCGCTGCTGCGCGCGCGACCGGACGCGTGCTCGTGGTCGACGAGACGAGACGCACGGGCGGCGTGTCCGAGGGCGTTCTCGCGGCGCTCGTTGACGCGGGATTCGACGGGCGGATGGCCCGGGTCGCGAGCAAGGACTCGTTCGTCCCGCTCGGCGACGCCGCCCGACTCGTCCTCCTGTCGGAGGACGAGATCGAGGCAGCTGCGCTCCGGCTCGTTGGCTGAGGCTTAGATGATTGATGCCATGATCTTGCGCATCCGGCTGCGCGATCTGGCGCGTCGGCGACGCTTCCGCCCGGGCGGAAGCCACGAAGCGGCTCCGCGCCGGGCGTGCGCTTCGCGACGGGAGAACGGCACCGAGGCGTTGAGCATCGCCGCCGCTCTCCCGTCGCGCCCCCGAGCGGCCAGCTCACGCCCCGGAGTAGGCGATCTCATGGCATCAATCATCTCGTTGCGCTATGCGGATGCGGGCTCGTCCCGCATCACGGACTTGACCTTCTCGATGACGTCGGGTGAGACCGTCTCGAGCCCGTGGGCCGACTTCGCGTGCTCCGCGACCAGCTGGAGCGTCTCCTCCTCCGACTCGGCGCGAACCACGCCGTCGCAGTCGAAGCCCACGTCTCTGCAGTGAACGACCTTCGTCACGAGACCTCCTCGTTCGGGGGCATGAGTATCTCGCATCGAGCGCGCTCCATGATCTCCTCGACGACGGCGGACTTCGCGTCGGCGTAGTTCTGGACGTACTTCCAGTCCTTCGCCGCGAGGTCGCGCTTGGCGCGCTCGTAGAGATCCCGGTCCGCATCGTTCTCGCGCAGCCAGTCGCGGAAGTCGAGCATCACCGCGCACTACGGCGCGCTACTCGACACCCTTGCGTCCTGTCGAAACGTGCTTGTCGAGCCTCGTCCAGCTCTTAGCTAGCCGAAGCGCAGGGGTCGCACGAGCCAGTGCCTTCGGATCGGTGCTACCCGCGGGGCGCATGAATCGACGCTCCGGGAGGCCAGGAGCAGGCGGCCAACAGCCACGAAGCCCGGCCGAATGGCCGGGCTTCGTTGTCTCCGCGACATGCCTCTACCGGAAGCGCACGACGAGATCGCGCTGACCCTGCGTCGCCTGCTGCCGCTGCGCCTGCGCCTGATCCGGCGGGTTTGGGGCGCCGGGGAACAGATCGTCGCCAATCGTCGGGATGAACTGCGGCGGGACGCGGACCTGCGTCGCCTGCTCGTAGTCGTAGGCGAAGCCGATCAGCTCGGGCTCCGACCAGCCGCCGCCGATGAACGTGATGCCGACCGGCAGGCCTTCGATGTATCCGGCGGGGACGGTGATGTCGCCGTAGCCGGAGACGGCGGCTGCGGTGGACGAGCCGACGAAGTACTCGAAGTGGCCGTCGAGGTCGCCCTCATTTGGGTCGTCGTTCGTCGGCCACGCCGGGCCGTTCGTCAGGGCGATGATCGCATCGAGGTCGTTCTCGGCCATGAGCTCGTCGATCGCGTCCTGGACCGGCGGCGTGACGCCGGCACGGATGTCGGCGCAATCCCCGTCCCGCCCGTTGGTCGCCTCGGCGAGCTCGAAGACGAGGTCGTTCCAGGGGCCCTCGAGCTCGGGATGGTCCTGGTTGAACTCGATCAGCTCGGCGAGGGTCTGCGGATACGGCTGGCCGGTCACTGGGTTCGTCCCGTCGACGTAGGTCTCGAGATACGTCGCGATGTCCGTCTTGAACTCGCACAGGAGCGCCGGGAACTCGCCGGCCGTCGCGGAGAGGTCGATGTCCATCCCCTCGACGACCGTGGCGCCCTCCGCCTCCAGGGCTTCGACGGCATCGTCGAGGATCGGCTCGATGACCGGGCCGGTCAGGTCACGATCGACGAATGTTCCGGCCCGCCAGACGCCGATGCTAGCGCCCTTGAGCGCCTCGTCGTCGAGGAACTGGGTGTAGTCGGTGAAGGCGTTGCCGACCTGATCGTCGGTCGCGGGGTCGTCGGTGTCGACGCCGGTCGCTGCGCCGAGGAGTACGGCAGCGTCGGTCACGTTGCGGGCCATCGGGCCGGCCGTGTCCTGGTCGGCGCTGATCGGGACGACGCCTGCGCGGCTCCACAACCCGAGTGTCGGCTTGATCCCGACGACGCCGTTGGCGCCGGACGGGCAGACGATCGAGCCGTCCGTCTCCGTGCCGACGGCCGCGACCGCGAGATCAGCAGCCGCGACGACGCCGGAGCCGGAGCTCGAGCCGCACGGGTTGCGATCGAGGACGTAGGGCATGTTCGTCTGGCCACCGATGCCGCTCCAGCCGCTCGACGACGGGCCGGACCGGAAGTTGGCCCACTCGGACAGGTTGGCCTTGCCGATGATGATCGCGCCGGCGGCCTTCAGCTGCTCCGCGATGAACGCGTCGTCGGGCGTGCTCCCGGCGAGTGCCCAGGAGCCGGCTGTCGTCGGCATGCCGGTGGTGTTGACGTTGTCCTTGACGATGATCGGGACGCCGAGCAGCGGGCGGTCGTCGCCGCCGCGGCGCGCCGCGTCGGCCGCGCGCGCGTCGGCGAGGGCCGTCGGGCTGACCGTGATTACCGCGTTGAGCGTCGGGTTGAGCTGGCGGATGCGCCGGAGATAGAAGTTCGTCAGCTGGACTGAGTTCATCCGGCGCGAGTTCATCAACTCCTGGAGCTCCGGGATCGTCGTCGCGTCGACGTCAATACCGGCGACCTTGGTGTTCGTCGGGTTGCCGATCTGCGCCGCGGCGCCGGATACCCCGAGCAAGAGGGCCAACAGGGTCGTAAGAACAAGGGAACGCCGAAGTTGGCTGCTCATCGCGTGACCTCCACGGGATCGGGGGTGGACGTTGGGATCGCAGGGCTGTGCCGGCGATCTGGGGCTGAAGTCTATAACCGTCCCGCTGTCAAGTCAGCGGGTGGTATCGATCACGCATCTCCGTCGCCCCCGCCTCCAACGCGATCGAAGCCACCTGATCGCTCTCCCTTCGCGCTGGCGCGCTGCTCGTGCGGGAGCGCCTACCATCGGCTGTCGTGGCGTCTCCTCTACGGAGTCCGGTCGTTCTCAACGGTGTTGTCTCTGCGGAGAAGATGCACGAGCTCCTCGCGCTCGAAGCGGAGTATCCCGAGCTTGACTTCAAGGAGAGGATCGAGCTCGCGACAACCGAGGGTCGCGTGGAGCTCGCGGCGGACGTCGGAGCCATGCAGGTCCGCGGTGGCTACGTCATCATCGGCGTCGACGGCAAGGGCACGCCATCCGGCGGTCTCGATGATGTCGATGTTCGCCTATTCGATGAGGCGAATCTGCGCACGAAACTCCTCAAGTATCTGCCCGAACCGCTCCAACTTCGCAGTGCGGTGCACGATGTGCATGGACACACCGTCGCCGTCATCTTCGTGGGTCCGCATCCCTCCGGCTGCGCGTTCTTTCGCTCAGTCGGCCAGTACAAGAGGCGCGAGAAGTCGGTCGTGCGCTTCCGGAAAGGGGAGGTCTTCTGGCGTCATGGCCGAGTAGCGAGTTGCTGACACAGCAAGGGTTCGAGGAGATCGTCGGGGGCCGGATCGCGAACTCGAAAGCTGGCTGGCTCGACGAGCAACACGAGATCGGTCGACGCGAACGTCAAGACACCCAAAGGGCCGCCGAGTCCCCTGGGCTGGCGCAATCGTTCGTGGGGACCGTGAACCTCGATCTCTCCACGCCGGAACTCACAGGCGCGGCGCTTGAGCTCATCCGAGAAAAGGACTCGATCCCGCTGACGCACCTCTTCCGCGACGCGACCAAACGAGCGCAAGGCGCGATCGAGCGGGGCGACATCGAGGCGGAGCTCGGCGACGGGCTCGACAAGCTGGGGTGCCTCGCAGCGACATTTCTGGTCTACGAGCAACAGGAGTGGTTCGACCGAGTCGTTGCGACCTTCGCCCAGATCTACTCAATCGGGGTGCGGGATCAAGAGCAGGCGCGGTCGTTTGGGTTCTCGACGCAGATAAACCCGGCGACGCCCGCTCCGCGGATCTGGCTTGAGGTCATTCAACGCGTCTTTGCTGTGGGCGCGCTGGCGGTGCGGCTGAAGAATTGGCCTGCAGTTCGAACACTCACACTTCAGTTGCCCGATCGGATCGATTACGGCTATGAGGTGAACTGGCTGCGTCACGCGCTCACCATGTCGAGTCGAGCGCAGCACCTCGATCACGTCGAGGATGGCCGGACGCTCTACATCAGCCTCCTCACGCTCGCCCGTGGACATGTCGAGAGGCTTGACTGTATGCGTCCGGACGGCCTGGAAGGCGAGGACGACGCGATCTTCACTGCTCTTGCGCAGTTCGACGTGCTCTCGAACATCGTCGCGATCGGCGACACGGACAGCATTGATGCGAAGGTCTTCTACACGAACTTCGCACGCTTTCGCCAAGAGCGAGTCGAGCCGATCGTGACGAGGCTGCTTTCCGACGATCTAATGCGACAAGCGCTGTTTCCGCTCGGTGACGCGAAGCTCGCGGCCGCCCTCCTCGCCATTGCGACGATGGCGCACGCGGAAGGCATGAGGTACGACGGCTTCATGGGGTGGGGGCGTGGCAGCCCCGTCGGGGGTTTCATCGCGAAGCACGCTCCGTCCGACAGTTAGCTCGTCCCATGCGGGCCAGTTGTGGGCCAGTCGATGCCTCGATAGAGCGGATTCCAGCGGATTCCAGCGGACGATCCTCTTACCGCCGGAGGTACCGCAATCGCTTTGCTAGAGGCGAATTATGCTTGGTAGAGCCAGAGCGGGCGATGGGGCTCGAACCCACGACACCTGGCTTGGGAAGCCAGTGCTCTACCACTGAGCTACGCCCGCGCGCCTGGATCTTAGCCGCCTTGCCAGTTGAAACAGGGCAAGCGCGTAACCCGCCAACACCTCGTTGCAGGGATGTCTTGCGTGCGTCGGAGGGTCGATAGCTGCGACATGATCTGGCCAGTTGCGGCACTGGCAGTCTTTGTCCTCGGCTTCGTCGTGGTCTACGGCTCCCTCGTCCAGTCTCGGCTTGCGGTAGGTCGGAACCGAAACGACTCAGGTCGGGCTCGCCGGGACATTGCTGGCTAAGCGCCGATAAGTCGTTCCGCCCTGGAGGTCACTCCCAGGCTGCGCGCAGGCGATCCCGCGTCTCGAGCAGGTGCTCGGGGAGGACCTTCACGTCCGCGAGCACGGGCATGAAGTTCGTGTCGCCCGACCAGCGAGGAACGACGTGGAGGTGCACGTGGTCGGCGATCCCTGCGCCCGCGATGTGACCGAGGTTCCAGCCGAGGTTGAAGCCACCCGGGCCGTAGACACGACCCAGAACGTCGACGGCGGCGACGGCGAGCCGGTGGATCTCGAGCGCCTCGTCATCCGTCAGCTCGGCGAGCGAGCCGACATGACGGTTGGGGGCGACCATGAGGTGTCCGGACGAATACGGGTATTTGTTCAGGATGGCGACCACGGCATCGCCCGCGTGCACGAGGAGCGCCTCATCTTTGGCCAGATTCCCCGCAGCCTCTTCGCAGAACACGCACTCCTCATGCTCTGCCACCTGCTTGATGTACTCGAGCCGCCAGGGAGCCCAAAGTGGCCTCGTCACACAACGTTTCTAGCAAGCCGCCGGCCGACTTGCGCTCGGGCGCGCGTGCGGCATAGACTCGCCGACAGTGAGCTATGCCTTGAAGCTGGCAGGAGCCGCAATCGCGATTCTCTTTCTCGGCGTGCTCGGGATCGTGATCTTCGGCAACATCTGGGCTCGCGTCGGGGTCGGCGCGGCGATCGTGGTCGTGTGTGGTGGCCTTCTCCTCTTCGCGTGGAACGTCGACCGTAAGGACAAGGCGAAGCGAGCTGGCATCGACGAGCTCCCTCGCGTCTAGCGTCGACGGCTCTCACCCGTACCATCGTCCGCAAGGGACATGTCCTCGCGGGTCGACATCGGTGTCTTGTTCACCCTGGTCGTGCTGCTCGCCGTTCCCGCGACGACAGGTGCGAGGTCCGCTGAGAGCTCCCGCGCGACGGCAACGGTAGAGAGGGTCATCGACGGCGACACGCTCGTCGTTCGCGGGGGAGCGCGCGTGCGGCTCATCCAGATCGACGCTCCGGAGGCAGGAGAGGAGTGCTACGCGGGCGCCGCGACACGCGAGCTCGTCC
Organism: Thermoleophilia bacterium; assembly: GCA_016844515.1. The sequence continues at coordinate 9,971 of JAERMP010000005.1, forward strand.
GCCTTGCAGGTGCGGGCACACGCGTCGTGCTCGAGATCGATCCCGGGCTCGACCGGGTGGATCGGTACGGGCGCCTGCTCCGCTACATCCATACGGGCAGTCGGAACGTGAACCTCGAGTTGGTTCGTCGCGGAGCTGCGACGCCGTGGTTCTACGACGGAGACCGAGGTCGGTATGCCGCACGTCTCCTCACGGCCACGAACGCAGCGAGGACAGGGCGACGCGGGATGTGGGGGGCATGCCGGGTCTCGTGGAAGCCCGACGGCCCGGTCGATACCCAACCGAGGTAGAGCCTCACTCGTCCGAGGGACGTTCGACTCCCGAACCCGGACCTTCGGTGCGGCGACTCAGGACCTCAAGTGGGCGCTCGTGGAAGCCGATGACGCTGAACTGTGACCCTGTAGCCGAGACGAAGAGGGAGGCGGCGTTGACTGCGGCCCAGTTCGAACTAATTGACGAGACGGAAGCTGAAGCGATCCTGCGGTGGCGGTTCGAAGAGCTCGTCCGCGCCGGCTACGACATCGGATCTGCGCTCGTTCTCGCGTCTCATGTAGAGATCGATTTGCACAACGCGTCGGCGCTCACGCGTCGCGGCTGCCCTCCCGAGACGGCACTCCAGATTCTCCTGTAGAAGCGGCGGCAACACGGGCCGGGCCCCGATGCGGCGGGGGACCGGCCCGCTCTTCTTTGGGCCTCTCAGACTGCGAGGGCCTTGGCGAGCGCTTCGTGTCCGTGGCTCAGCACCGGTTCGCCGTGGGAGACGAGCACGAGCTCGACCGGCAGATCGAGCAGCGGGAGTAGAGACTCGCGCTGGGCCTCGGCCGTGACGCCCTCGGTGAGCCATGAGTCAGGGAGGACGCACAGCCCGCCGTCCGCCGCTCCGTCGATTACATCGGCCGGAACGAGCGCACGGTGCTCGGGGATCCAGAGGACGACTTCTCCGGGCAACACCGTCGCGTACGCCTCGACGCCTCCGGGAAGTGCATTGCCAGGTTCGAACCAGTTGTTCACTACCCGAGTGCGCTGCAGCATCTCCGCTCGTGATCCCTCGGGGGCCCAGACGCGAGTGCTCGAGTAGCGGGCGAAGATCTCGGGCGCGCTGCGTACGTGGGACATCCACTCCTTGGCCAAGGTCAGGATGACATCGAGCGAGTGCCCTGTGCGTGTCATGTCGGATTCGAGGAGCTCCCAGAACCGGTCGGCGTCCTCGGTGCCAGCAGGCGGTGCGAGCGGGTCGATCAGGACGAGAGCGTCCGGCGTCTCGAGGTAGACGCAGCCGACCTTGGGCCCCCAATGGAGCCCCTCCTCGGAGATCCAACCTTCAGCTGGGCAGTCAGGGTGATCGATTGCCCAGCGCCGTAGGCCGGGCCGGAGCTCGGTCATCACCACCTCGCGGAGTATAGGAACGCTCAGTACGGGGTGAGAGCGGGCGCTCTTCAGCCAGCGCTTCTAGTGGACGCGTCCGCAAGTACGGGGGTGTGCCTGGCGGCCCGCAGACGCGTCGCATCCCGTCGTCCTCAGTCGCCCCGATACCTTCTGGTATCGGGGCTCCCTGCGTCCTAGGGCTGCTCGGTCTGCGAACCGCCAGAAGTCAGCTCGAGCCACGTTCAGGCCCGGCCGTGATGCGGCCGGAGGCCCGATCAGCTCATGCCACTCGGAACGTGAACGCCTTCCTGAGCGACGCACCCGCAGTGCTGACGGTCATCGTCCCTCGGAGCAGCTTTCCCTTCGCGCTCCGCGGGACCGTCATCGAGCAGTGCGCTCGGAGGGATGCAAAACGTCCTGTTGCCCGCATCTTGGCCTTCCCAATACGGGCGGTGCAGGCCACCTTGCCAGACGTGACAATCGTCTCGGTATCCGAACGCGTGACGACCGTGCTCACAACGAACCTCTTCCCCGCCTTCGGTGGCAGCGGCGTCCCTGCAAGTCCTAGCGCCGTGAGCGTCGGCGGGGGCGGAGGCGGAAGTCCTTCCAGGTCGTAGACGAAAGGGTCCTCGAAATCGAAGGGGTCAGGTGCGAAGTCGACGACGCCGGCGGATCCATTTGGCTCCGCGGTGATCGCGGCAACAAGGAACGTGAAGCCCCGCGTGTCGAAAAGCTCGCTCCTCGGCACGGTGATCGTCGCGACACCTCCGGTGAAGCTCGCCGTCGCGTTCGTGGAGGTCACCTCGACCATCTCTCCCTCGAGTTCGTCCAAGCGCTCGAAGAGAAGCTGTGTGACTCCGGGCGGAAAGACGCCCATGCCCAACACGGCCTCGTCGCCCTCTAGGCCGGTGCCGCGATTCTTGTCGAGGTCGAGCAGGATTGCGACCAAGGACACGGGAGTGAGCGTCTGCGCCGTGACGGTGATCCTGAAGGTCACCACGCCGTCCGGGGTGTTCGTCACCTCGATCGCCGTGATGTCTGGGATCGAGAGCCCGGTCGTGTCCGCGCCCTCCGGAACGACGATCGTGTCGCCCGTCGGGTCCGCGAAGGTCGCGGCGAGGGCGCTCGCGGCAGCGAGTCCGAAGACTGCGATCGCGAATGCACATGCTGTCCACCCGACCTTCACGAAGCCTCCTCCTCTACGGATCTGCTCACCGTACTCGGCTAGAGCCAGCGCTTCCAGCGGAAGAAGCCGAGCGTGGCCGCGGCGACGACCGCGAGCGCGCCGACGATCACCCAGAACGCCTCATGCGTCCCCTCGCCGGGGAAGAGGACGTTCATCCCGAAGAGCCCCGTGACGAGCGTGAGCGGCAGGATGGTCACGCTGATCACGGTCAAGAGGCGCAGCACGTCGTTCTGGCGGTGCGAGATCACCGACTCGTTCGTCGACTCGAGCCCCTCGACGACCTCCTTGTAGTTGTCGAGGAGGTCCCAGATGCGCTCGGCCGAGTCCACGATGTCGTCGAAGTAGAGCTCGAGCTCCTCGGGGAGGAAGGCCTCGACGCGGCGCTCGAGCACGCGGAGCGTCGACCGCTCGGGCTTGATGATCTTGCGGTACGAGATGATCTCCTGCTTGACGTTCGAGAGGTCGCGGACGACCTCGTACGAGCGCCCTTCGAACATCTCGTCCTCGATGACGTCGAGCTTGTGCGCGATCTTGTCGAGGATGGGGAAGCAGTAGTCGAAGAGGTCGTCGAGAACCTCGTACAGAAGACGCCCCGATCCGCGGGCGAAGAGGTGCTCACGGAGGCGCTCGTCCTCCTCGCACCGCCGGAAGAGGCGCGTGACCGGGAGCAGCTCCCGGTTCGGCACCGTGACGACGTAGTCGTGCCCGATGAAGATGTCGAGCTCGGCGGCGTTCAGCCGCTGGACGGCCTGGTCGAAGACGGGGAAGTGGAGGACGGCGAACAGATAGCCGTCGTCCTCGTAGTCGTCGACCTTGGGCCGCTGGCGCTTCGAGACGATGTCCTCGACGTCGAGCGGATGCCAGCCGAAGCGCTCGGCGAGCGTCAGCGCCGTCTCGACGTCCGGCGCGACGACGTTGACCCAGGTGAGGCCGCTAGCGGAGAGCTCGTGGACGAGCGGCGCGGGACGTACGACGACCTGACCCGTGCCACGGGCCCGTGAGCGTCTTATGCGGGGCAGATTCGGCACGGGTACTGAGAGGGTCGTCCTGCGTCAGAGCCATGTTCGGGATTCTACCCGTGGTGCCTTCCTCATCAGGCCGACGCCGGGACCGCCGCGGGCGTGCGACGCGCCCGATCCGGGAGCGTGCCTTCGACGAGAAGCGCCACGCCGCCGCCGAGAGCACAGAGAGCTGCCGCCCCGAGCCAGACGCCGTTCGGCGAGAGCTCGAGGCCGATTCCGCCGATTGCGGGACCGAGCGCGAACCCCAACTGCCAGGAGAGCGCGGACAGGGCCATGTAGCGACCGAGCAGGCGAGGCTCCGCGAGATCGGCGACGAGCGGCGCCTGAACAGTGCCGTGGAGGCACTGGCCGACAGCGAAGACGATCATCGCCGCGGTGAGGAGCCAGATGGCGGCCTGTGGCGACGCTGACCCCGCCAGGGGCACGATCGCCCAGGCTGCAGCCCACAGTGCGCCAAGGAGCGCCAGCGTTGGCATCCGTCTCCGACCGCGGGCCAGGCGCGCGAGTGGAAGTTGGGCGAGCACGATGACGACGGTGTTGACCAAGAACAGCAGCCCGATCTGCGTCTCCGTGAGACCGGCTTCGTTCTTCGCATACACGGGGAGAACGTCGAACCCGGAGAAGCCCGCGAAGATGAACAGCGCGTTGAGACCGATGACGGCGACGAACGCGCGGTGACGCAGGACGTCGCGATACGAGCCCGAGCGGCCCGGCCCGTGCGCCCCACCTGCGAGTGCCGGCTCGGGCACGAGCGCGAGCATCACGCCGCCGTAAACGAGAAAGGTGGCCGCGTCGAGGAGGAAGAGGACGGTGAACGACGTGGGCGAGTCGGTCGCAGCGATCAGGCCGCCGGTGAGCGCGCCGAGGCCGATGCCGAGGTTCATCACCACGCGCTGCATCGCGAAAGCTGCCGGGCGCTGCTCCGCGGGCGTGAGCCCTGCGATCAGCGTCGACTGGGACGGCCAGAATCCGCCGACGCCGATCCCGCTGACCGCTGCGACCACGAAGCCCTGCCAGGGCTCGTGCACGAGCGGGTACGCGGCATAGCCGATCGTGAGGATCCCGAGTGAGAGCGCGAGCATGTTCTTGCCGCCGAAGCGGTCGATCTGGGAGCCGAAGATCGGGCCGGCGACGATGCTGACCAGCGCGTGGGCGGCGACGATCAGCCCGGCCACGGCGAGGCTGATCCCCCGCACGTTGTGCAGGTAGATGAACATGAACGGCAGCACGATCCCGTTCCCGAACGAGTTCACCAGCCCACCGACCTGGAGCGTCGCAACCGACCGCGGGAGCGGAGGGAAATACGTGCGGAGGAGGCCGTGCACCGTGAGACACTAGCGCCGAGTGCGTGACGGCTTTCTCCTCGATCCCGACGTCGTCTACCTGAACCACGGGGGCTACGGCGCCTGTCCTGTTGCCGTGTTCGACGAGTACCAGCGGTGGCAGCGCGAGCTCGAGCGGCAGCCGACGGACTTCTTCGCGAGGCGCCTCAGCACGTGGTTCTGGGAAGGGCGGACGGGGTCGAGTCTCCTCGACGACGCCCGAGCCTCCCTCGCTGCATTCGTCGGTGCCCGAGCCGAAGACCTCGTCTTCGTGCCGAACGCGACGTATGGATTGAACGCCGTGCTCCGCTCGTTACGGATCCGGCCGGAGGAGGAGATCCTCACGACGAAGCACGAGTACGGGGCGGTCGAGCGAACGCTCTCGTTCATCCGGGCGAACATCGTTCATTGTGAGCCCGACGAGCTCGTCGCGAGCATCGGCGTCCGGACGCGCGCCATTCTCGTCTCACACGTCACCTCGCCGACCGCGCTCGTGATTCCGGTCGAGGAGATCTGCGCCGTCGCCCGGAAGGCTGGCGTCCTGTCGATCGTGGACGGCGCGCACGCTCCAGGGCAGATTCCGCTCGATCTCGAGACCGTGGGTGCGGACATATACGCGGGGAACTGCCACAAGTGGCTCTGCGCGCCCAAGGGCTCTGGCTTTCTCTGGGCGCGACCGGAGCATCAGGAGTGGATCGAGCCGCTCGTCATCAGCTGGGGTTATCACGACGAGGCGGACTTCGGCGAGCGCCACGGCTGGCAGGGAACGAACGACCCGGCGGCCTACCTGGCGGTTCCGAAGGCGATCGAGATGCACGCGGGCTTCGACCTCGAGGCTGCGGCCGCTCTCGCCGACGAGGCGGAGCGCCGCCTCTCCACGCTCCGGCTGAAGACCATGAGCGGGGTTCCTGCGCCCTTCATGCGCGCGGTGCAGTTGCCGCCTGTCGATCCGTTCGTGCTGTGGCGTCGTCTGTACGAAGAGCACCGAGTCGAGGCTCCCGTCTACGAGCGCGACGGGCGGCGGCTCCTACGGGTCTCGATCGGCCCGTACAACGACGAATCCGACATCGACCGTCTCATCTCCGCACTGCGCGATCTCCTCTAGAGCACGGCACGGCAGCTAAGGGCTCGTAGCCGATTCTCCCCATGCGTTGAACGTAGGTGAGAGATGCGGAAAGACTGCTGACTCGCTGAGCACGTCCGCCGAATCGACGAACTGATCGATCCCCCCAGCGAGTGGTAGCGAGCGCAACCACGGATCGGAGAGACGCTCGAGACATGCATCGACGAATCGACCGGAGCCGAGAACACGAAAAGGGCGGTTGTGGAAGAGGCGGATACTTTCGTCGACCGGCGCCGTGATCGCCAGCGCGTTGTGCCGGGCCGCGAGCGTTCGCACGACGTCGACGAGCGCCGCCTCGCGCGCCTGGTAGTCCGGCGCAGCGAGGACGTCGAGCAGGCGCTCGCCGAGCTCGGCATGTGCCGCGAGCTCGCGGAAGCCGGAGCCGAGCCACTTGGTGTAGGGCGCGTACCGGCGCTCCTGGAGAAAGCACAGGCGCATAGCGTCGCGAACGAGCCGACCCGCGACGACGCGCGAACCGAGCTCGTCCCCGACCTCCGCGGTACGACCGACGAACGGCTCCTCTTGGTCGATGCGTCGCCACTGGCATGCAAGAAGCCACAACCAGACGTCATCCGGGTACCAGGCGAGTGCCTCGCGCGCGCTGTTCAACTCGCCGAGTCCGTCATGGAACACGGCTCCGGCCGTGACCTCGAGGAGGACCTGCTGGGGGACGGTAAGCCACTCTCTCGACGAGATCAGCCCGAGCGGATCGAACCCGAGCTGCGCGCGCAGCCACCGGTCGAGCGCAACGACCTCGACGTGATGACCGACGGGAACGTCGTCCCAGCCGTAGTGCGTGGGCCAGTCTCGAAACGTGTCCGGCAGCCCGTCGTCGACAGCACTCCTGACCCGGGAGATGTCGGCCTCCGCAACGAACACCTGGAGTCGCAGCCCCCAATCGTGGTCGGTGGAACGCTCCGTGTCGAAGCCCAGGACGTCGGAGCCGGTTCCGAGTAGCGCAGCCGAATGTTGCACGGTGCCCACGAGGGGACGGACGAGCTCGTCGTAGAACGCGGTGGCAAGCTCGAGCCCGGGAACGAAGCGGGGCACGACGCGAATCGTATGGCGTCGGCTGGGAACCGCAAGACTTGTCCGACACGATGATCCAGAACGCAATTCAGCAACTTCTCGACGGCCACGATCTGGGGCGAGACACGGCGCGCGACGTGATGGGCGAGATCATGAGCGGTGATGCGAGCTCCGCACAGATCGCTGGCTTCCTCGTCGCTCTTCGCGCGAAGGGCGAGACCGCCGAAGAGATCGCCGGGTGCGCGGAGGCCATGCACGAGCACGTCCTGCCCATCCACCCGACGCGCCAGGACGTCGTCGATGTCGTTGGGACGGGCGGCGACGGAGCCGCGACGTTCAACATCTCGACGACCGCGGCGATCGTCGCCGCAGCAGGAGGAGCCGGCGTGGCCAAGCACGGGAACCGCGCTGTCAGCTCCATCTCCGGGTCTGCGGACGTGCTCGAGGCGCTCGGGTTCACGCTCGAGCTGCCGCCCGACCTGATCGCCCGGTCGATCGACCTGTTCGGGTTCGGCTTCATGTTCGCACCGGTGCATCACCCGGCGATGCGTCACGCGGCGTCGGTGCGGCGCGAGTTGGGGACGCGCACCATCTTCAACGTCTTGGGCCCGCTGACGAACCCGGCGGGAGCGCGCGGCGGCATCTTCGGCGTCTACTCGCCCGACCTCGTGCGGACGATCGCCGATGTCCTGGTCACGCTCGGATCTCGGCGTGCGTACGTCGTGCACGGTGCGTACGGGATCGACGAGCTCTCGCCCGCCGGGCCGAACTCCGTGTGCGAGGTGCTTGACGGGAGCGTCCGGGAGAGGACGATCGACCCGCTCGAGCTCGGAATCGAGAGATGTGATCCTCACGAGCTCGTTGGCGGCACGCCCGCAGAGAACGCACGCATAGCTCGCGACGTTCTGGCGGGCGCACGCGGCGGCAAGCGCGACGCCGTGCTCTTGAACGCGGCGGGAGCGATCGCCGCGTCGGGGCATGCGGCCGACCTGCACGAGGGCCTGGCGCTCGCGGCTGCTGAGATCGACAGCGGCCGGGCAGGAGAGCGGTTGGAGCAGCTCGTGCGGTTCTCGCATGGAGAATCAAGCTGATGGGACGTTTTCGAGACGCTCTTTCCGCCCCCGGTCTCGGCGCGATCGCCGAGGTGAAGCGGCGCTCGCCATCTGCGGGCGACCTGAGACCGAACGCCGATCCCGCCGCGCTCGCGGCCGCCTACGAGCGCGAGGGTGCGGCAGCCGTGTCGATCCTCGTCGACGGACGGTTCGGAGGATCGTGGGACGACCTGCGGGCTGCACGGGCTGCGGCTGAGCTGCCGTTGCTCGCGAAGGGTTTCTTCTCGACCGAAGACGATCTGAGGACAGCGCGCGAGGCGGGGGCGGATGCTGCGCTCCTCCTTCTCCGTGACCTCGACGACGCGACGACGCGCCACCTCATCGGCGCGGCGAGCGAGCTCGGGCTCGAGGTTCTCGTCGAGGCCCACGACGACGGCGAGCTCGCCCGGGCGATCGCTCTCGACGCGCCCGTGATCGGGATCAATGCGCGCGACCTCGAGACTTTCCGGATCGATCGCCAACAACAGCTCGACCTCGTCGCCCGAGCGCCGCGGGATCGTGTGATCGTCGCGGAGAGCGGCATCGAGTCTCGCGCGCAAGGCGCTGCCGCGGAACTGGCGGGAGCGAGCGCGATCCTGGTCGGCTCCGCGCTCATGCGAGCTCCGGACCCGGCCGCGAAGCTCGCGGAGCTGATCTCGCGCCCGCTCGTCAAGGTTTGTGGGCTCACGAGAGAGGAAGACGTGGCTGTTGCCGCCCAGGCGGGCGCGGACTTCGCCGGGTTCGTCCTCGCGGAGGCGAGCCCACGACGAGCGGCGAGCGTTCTGCCTGTGCCCGAGACCATGCTTTCGGTCGCGGTGGTCGTCGGGGAGCCCGGCGACCATGGCGCAGATCTCGTCCAGCTCTACGCGGCCGAAGCAGGGAAGGTTCGCGGGCGTGATGCCGTCCTGCTCCAGGACGGTCGCCCGGTCGCCCGTGTCGTCGATCTCCCTTGGGGAGAGGACGACCCGACCCATCTCGACCGGGCGAAAGGCCTCGACGGGCGCGTCATGCTCGCAGGAGGCCTCGGTCCTGAGAACATCCGGCAGGCCATCGACGCCGTGCAGCCATGGGCCGTCGACGCGAGCTCAGGCCTCGAGAAGTCTCCGGGCGTGAAGGATCACGCGCGTGTGCGGGCATACGTCGAGGCGGCCCGTTGACGAGCGGCCTCTTCGGCGTCTACGGCGGCCGGTACGTCCCCGAGACGCTCGTTCCCGCGCTCGACGAGCTCGAGTTGGGCTTCGAGGAGGCGCGCGCGGATCCGGCCTTCGCCGCGGAGCTCGACGAGCTCGGCAGGCGGTACGTCGGTCGCCCGACGCCGCTCTACGAGACGGGGCGCTTTGCTCCTGAGGGACGCAGGATCCTCCTCAAGCGCGAGGATCTCTGTCACACCGGCGCACACAAGATCAACAACGCGCTCGGTCAAGCTCTCCTCGCGATGCGGCTCGGGAAGCGGCGCATCATCGCCGAGACGGGGGCCGGCCAGCACGGGGTCGCGACTGCGACGGTGTGCGCGCGCTGGGGTCTCGAGTGCACGGTGTACATGGGTTCGGAGGACATGCGGCGACAACATCCGAACGTCGAGCGAATGCGCCTGCTCGGCGCGGACGTACGGGCTGTCGAGCTCGGCACCCGTACGCTGAAGGAGGCGACGAGCGAGGCGATACGTGACTGGATCACGAACGTGGAGACCTCGTACTACCTGATCGGCTCGTGCGTCGGCCCGCATCCCTACCCCACGATCGTGCGCGAGCTGCAGTCCGTGATCGGGCGTGAGGCCCGAGCGCAGGCGCTGGAAATGCTTGGCCGACTCCCCGACGCCGTGGTTGCGTGCGTGGGGGGTGGCTCGAATGCAATCGGGCTCTTCTCCGGCTTCGTGAGCGACGAAGGCGTGCGTCTGGTGGGAGTCGAGGCAGCGGGTGCGGCAAGCCTCGTCTCAGGTCGCCCCGCGATTCTGCACGGTGCTCGCTCGTCGGTACTCGCCGACGCGGATGGCCAGATATCCGACGCGCATTCGATCTCGGCGGGGCTCGACTATCCGGGCGTCGGACCCGAGCACGCGTACCTCCGCGACACGGGACGAGCCGAGTACGTGACGGCCACGGACGAAGAGGCGCTTGCGGCGTTTCGGCGGCTGGCGGCGACGGAAGGAATCCTGCCCGCGCTCGAGCCTGCGCACGCGCTTGCACGAGCGCTCGACCTCGGCGCGGAGCTCGTGCTCGTCGGTCTGTCGGGTCGGGGTGACAAGGACCTGGCCGAGGTGCTCGACCATTGACGAAGACGCTCGTCGTCTACCTCATGTCGGGTCGCGAGACTCCCGACCTGGCCGCCGCGGCAGAGGCCGGCGGGGCGGATGTCCTCGAGCTCGGGTTCCCGTTCTCCGATCCGCTTGCCGACGGGCCCGTCGTTCGGCTGGCCGCCGAGCGAGCGCTGGCGGCGGGGATGCGCACCGACGCCTGCCTCGATTGCCTTCGCATGACGCGCGAGCGGGTTTCGCTGCCGCTCGTGCCGATGACGTACTCGTCGCTTCTCGAGGCGTACGGCTGGGAGCGCTTCTCCGCGGATGCCTGCGATTCGGGTGCAGAGTCGCTGATCGTCGCCGACCTCCCGGTCGACGAACGACCCGAGCTCGAGCGCGTGCAGCTCGTCGCGCCGACGTCCACCGACGAGCGCATCGCACTTGCCGCGGGGCGCACGGACGGCTGGCTCTACCTCGTCACGGTTGCCGGAACGACCGGAGTGCGCTCGGACCTCTCACCCGCGCTCGGCCCACTCGTCGAACGGACCCGCCGAGTCACCGATGTCCCCCTGTACGCGGGGTTTGGCATCTCGACTCCGGAACAGGCCGCGGCAGCCGCGGAGCTGGCCGACGGCGTCGTCGTGGGCTCGGCTGCACTCATTGCCGCCGAGGACGGCCCAGCTTCGCTCGAGCGCTTCGTCGCTCAGCTACGCGCTGCGCTCGCGTAGTCGACGAGCCAATCGCGCGCGACGTGCCACGCGGGGGAGCCTGCGTCGATGTGCTCGAAGTGACCGGTGCCGTTGAGCACGACCAGCTCGCATTCGTCGCCGGCGGCTCGAGCAGCCTCCGCGTAGCTCGTCGCGAGGCGGATCGAGACGTTGTTGTCGCGGTCGCCGTGGAGCACGAGCTGCGGGAGGCCGAGCGGCACACGCTCCCGCGGGGAGGCGAGCTCGTAGCGGTCTGGATGGTCATCGAGGTCGCCGAGCAACGCCTGCGTCGGCTCGGCCGAGGGTGCGAGTTGTGCGGCAAGCCGTAGGTCGAGGACGCCGGCCTGGGAGACGGCAGCGCGGACGCGCACACGCGGCTGGGCGCCAGGCGAGTCAGCCGGAAGCGTGGGTCGGGCTGCCGCCCAGAATGCGAGGTGACCGCCTGCGGAGTGCCCGACTGCGGCCACGCGCTCGAGGTCCAGCGGGGCGTCGAGGACGGCCAGCGCATCGACGCCGGCGGCGACATCCTCGAACGTCTCGGGCCAACCGCCCCCGGACCCGACGCGCCGGTACTCGAGATTCCATGCCGCCAAGCCGCGATCCGCGAGATCGAGACAGAGCTCCGTCATCAGCGAGCGGTCGTACCGTGCGCGCCAGTACCCGCCGTGGACGACCACCGCCACCGGATGCGGCCCCTTGCCTTGGGGCAGGAACAGCTCCCCGAGTTGGCTCGGGTCGGAGCCGTAGGGGTGAATGGAGCGAGTCAGTGCGCCCGGCAGGAATTGAACCTGCGACCTCGCGCTCCGGAGGCGCGCGCTCTATCCCCTGAGCTACGGGCGCTCGGGGGTGTCCAGTGTACCGCCGCTCTCCTTGCCGCTCGGGGCGCGGACGTCGTAGGCTCCAGCGGTGCTGCTCGGCGACGTCAGCGAGACTTATACCGATCTCGTCACGACCGTCTTCTCCTCGACGATCGCAGCCAAGGCGTGGCTCGCGACTGCGGCTCTAGTGCTCGCGCTCGTGCAGGTCACGACGGCGGCACGGATCTACGGCCGGCTGAGCTTCCTTCCCGAGCGCGGCCCGGCGATCTCGCGTGTTCACCGCTGGTCCGGTCGGTTCGCGTTCCTGCTCACGCTCCCTGTGTTCTTCCACTGCGTGACGATCCTCGGGTTCCAGACGCCGGACACGAGGATCGCGGTGCACTCGCTCGTCGGTACGTTCTTCTACGGGGTCTTCGCGGCGAAGGTGCTGATCGTGCGCGACCGGTCTCTGCCGGGCTGGGCGCTCCCGACTGCGGGGTTGACACTCGCGTCGATGCTCGGAGCGCTGTGGCTGACCTCGAGCCTCTGGTACTTCACGACTGTCAGGTTCGGCTTCTGATGCGACGCGGATGGAGGCCCGTCCTCGTTGGAGCTGCAGTCGTGGTAGGCACCTTCGCGCTTGCCCAGGCGCAGATCTTCGAGCCGTCGGCGCCAGCTGCGAGCGCCGTTTCAGGAGGAGACGTGTACCGCGGTGAGTCCGTGTTCCAACGTGAATGTGCCGGCTGCCACGGGTTAGGTGGCGAAGGAGGCGGTGTCGGCCCGCGCTTGGTCGGAACCGGTCTCGACATCGCGACCGTCACGGCTGCGGTCGAGCAGGGGCGCGGCGTGATGCCGGCCGGGCTCGTCTCCGGCCGCGAGGAAGCCGACGTAGTTGCGTACGTGGTCTCCGTCTCTACCGGGTAAGGCCCGGGTAGATTCACGCCGTGGAGGTCGAGGCTCGAGTCGTTCGGCTCCAACTCGCCGAAACGTTCGTGATCGCCCGCGGTGCGACCGACTACGCGGATGTACTCCACGTCTCGGTGAGCCACGAAGGCGTGACCGGGATCGGCGAGGCGGCCCCGATCGAGCGCTACGGGGAATCCGTCGAGTCCGCCAAGGCGTTCGTGGAGGAGCACGCAGCGCTGATCGGCGACGATCCGTTCGCCCTCGAGGACATTTGCGAGCGGCTGGCCGCCGCGCCACACGAGCAAGCAGCCAAAGCCGCGATCGACGGCGCACTCCACGACCTGCAGGGAAAGCTGCTCGGGATACCCGTGTTCCGACTCCTCGGGTTGCCTCGCTCGGGCCCGCCGACCTCGTGGACGGTGTGGCTCGGAGATCCCGACGACATGGCCCAGCGGGCTGAGTGGGCAGCACCGTCGTACCGACGCCTGAAGCTGAAGCTGGGCGGGGGAGATGGCCTCGACGTCGAGCGGGTGCGGGCCGTGCGCGGCGTCACGGACCTTCCACTCATGGTCGACGTCAACGAGTGGTGGTCGCTCGACGAGGCGCTCGAGAGCCTCCCGCGGCTGGCCGAGCTCGGCGTCGAGTACTGCGAGCAGCCGCTTCGCGCGGGGGACGACGGGGGGAAGCTGCTGAAGGATCGTTCTGCGATCCCGATCTACGTCGACGAGGACTGCCACACCCTCGCCGACCTCCTCGCGTGCGCCGAGATCGCCCACGGCATCAACATCAAGCTCGCGAAGTCGGGAGGAATCCGCGAGGCGATCCGGATGGCGCATGCGGCGAGGGCGCTGCGCATGGGCGTGATGCTCGGGTGCATGCTCGAGTCGGGCCTCGGGATCGCCGCGGGATGTTGCGTCGCGCCGCTCTGCGACCACGTCGACCTCGACGGCAACCTGTTGCTGCGCGAGGATCCGTACCCCGGGGTCGAGCTCGTCGACGGCGTGCAGGTTCCCGCACTCGCACCAGGCCTCGGAGTCAGCCACCGTGCGTGATGAGCTCGTTAGTGGGCTCTCGCATGACTTCGGCGTCCACCCGTACGCGAAGTGGCGAGGGGCGTTTTGGCGGCTCCTCTCGCTCGTTGACCTTGGGATCGAGCCGGGTCACGCGGCCGCGCTCGAGGCTGCGGAGCAGACGCTCGACTGGGTCGCGAGCCCGAGCCGAGTCGCTGCGATCCGACGACGACGAATCGACGGGCGCGTCAGACGCTGCGCCTCCCAGGACGGCCTCGCCCTTCAGGCCTGCCTGCACGTTGGCATGCGAGGCGATCGGCGGCTCGACGCCATCGCCGAGTCCCTCGTCGACACGCAGTGGCCCGACGGCGGTTGGAACTGCGACGTGCGACCTCAGGTCACTCACTCGTCTTTCAACGAGACCTGGGGCCCGATCCTCGGCCTTGCTGCGTACGGCGCCGATGAGGCCGTCGCCCGCGGCACCGAGTTCCTCCTGCGGCATCGAGTCGTCTACTCCCATCGCACGGGGGAGCCAGCCCACCCGGTGCTGATGAAGCTCCACTTCCCGGCGTACTGGCACTACGACGCGCTCGTTGGGCTCAGGACGCTTGCCACCTCGGTCGGCCTCGACGAACCGCGCACTCGGGACGCGCTCGCTCTCATCGAGTCGAAGCGCCGCCCCGACGGCACCTGGCGTACAGAGGGCAAGTGGTGGAAGCGGCCAGGATCGAAAGGAAGCAACGTCGAGGCGGTCGACTGGGGAGACGCCGCGAACGACGTACTCACGGAACAGATCAAGGGCGTGCTCCAGACGGCCGGCCGGCTCTAGGCTTCGATCGTGGCGGAGCGGCGCATCCTCATCCTGGGCGAGGGGTTTTCCCATGATCCGCACTACGGGAAGACCATGCGCGGGATCATTCGCTACGGCCCGGACCCGGTCGTGGCGATCCTCGACTCGGCCCGCGCGGGAGAGATGCAGGACGGCATCCCCGTTGTGGGAACCGTCAATGACTCGCTCTGCTTCGACCCAACGGTCGCCGTGGTCGGCGTCGCGACGCAGGGCGGTCGGTTCCCGCCGGCCTGGCGCGAGCTCTTGAAGGGCTGCATCGCCAAGGGCCTCGACGTGGAGAGCGGCCTGCACGAGTTCATCTCGGAGGATCCAGAGCTGGCCGAGCTCGCCGAGAAGCACGGCGTCGAGCTGCGCGACCTCCGCAAGCCTCCGCAAGGCTTGAACGTCCCGACCGGCGCGAACCTCGAAGTGGACGCGAAGATCGTGCTCACGGTCGGGTCCGACTGCGCGATCGGAAAGAAGACGGTCGCCGTCGAGCTCGATCTCGAAGCGCGGCAGCGCGGCCTCGAATCCGCTTTCGTGCCCACGGGCCAGACCGGGATCGCGATCGCGGGGTGGGGGATAGCAGTCGACGCTGTCGTGTCCGACTTCCTCGCGGGCGCTGCGGAACAGCTGGTCGTGGAGGGCGCCCGACGCGGAGGGAAGCTACTGCTCGTCGAAGGCCAGGGCTCGCTCGTTCATCCGATGTACTCCGGAGTGACGCTCGGCCTCATCCACGGATCCGCGCCCCACGCCTTCGTCTTGTGTCATCGCGCCGGGTCGACCGAGATCGAAGGGTGCCCGGGACACCCGATTCCGCCGCTCACGGAGCTCATCGAGCTCCACGAGCGAATCGCGCTCCAGCGGCGTCGCGCGAAGGTCGCTTGCATCGCGCTCAACACTGCGGACTTCGAGAGGGACGAAGACGCGCGCGCCGAAATAGCCGCCGTTGCGGCCGAAACGGGTCTTCCCACGGACGACCCCTTGCGCTTCGGCGCCGGGTACCTGCTTGACGCGCTTCTCGCGCGGCTCTAGGCTGCGAACGGCGTGCGGGCAGTGGGGAGCCCGCGAAGGTATTTCAATGCGACTCCTCGCTGCGGCAACGGTTCTCACCGTGGCGCTCCTGACCGGAGCGTCGGTTGGCATGGCCGCGGATATCGGCGCCAACGACGACTCCGCGAAGTATTCGGACGACGCCGGCAGCGCCATGTACAGCGACATGACAAGCCTCGGGCTCCGGCAAACGGTGATCGGCGTGCGCTTCAAGCCCAGCGAGTCCGTCGTCATCCAGGACAAGCAGCTCCTCGACCGCGTGATCCCGAACGCCGTGGCCTCCGGCCTCCGCGTCGTCCTGGCCGTCTACCCGTACCCGCCGAAGGAGATCGAAGCAGGCCTCGGCTCGCCTTCCCTCTTTGCAGCGTACGTCGGGGTCCTTGCCTCGATCTATCCGCAGGTGAAGCAGTTCGTCATCGGAAACGAGCCGAACCAGCCGGCTTTCTGGCGCCCGCAGTTCGACTCGACGGGGGCGAACGCGTCGGCTGCGTCGTTCGGGCCCTATCTCGCAGCGGCGTACGACACCCTGAAATTGGTCGACCCGGAGATCTCGGTGGTCGGGGTCGGTCTCTCGCCGCGCGGCAACGACCGGCCCGACGCAAAGAACAACATCTCGACCTCGCCGGTTCGGTTCCTGCGCGCGCTCGGAGCCTGGTATCGCAGGAGCGGGCGGACGCGTCCACTCATGGATGCCTTCAGCTTCCATCCGTACCCGAACGAGGCGACCGACCCGCTCGAGCGCGGATACGCATGGCCGAACGCCGGATTCGCCAACCTCGATCGGCTCAAGCAGGCTTTGTGGGACGCATTCCACGGGACCGGTCAACCGACGACGGTGGAGGGGTTGCGACTCCATCTCGACGAGGTCGGCTGGCAGGTCGATACATCCGGGCGCCCGGGCTACCACGGTCTCGAGAACGTTCCGGTCACTGACGAGCTGACTCAAGCTGCGATCTATGACCGGTTGATCCGCCAGGCGGCCTGCGACCCGGACATCGCCGAAGTCAGCTTCTTCGGGTTCCGAGATGACGGCCTGCGGACCGGCTTCCAGGCGGCGCTGCAGCGCACCGACGGTTCTACCCGCCCTGCCGCCGCAGCCGTGCGAGCTGCGATCGCCGAGACCCAGGACGGCTGCGGCGGGCAGGAGCTCCGCTGGGGGCCCGGGGCCGAGGTCGTCGGTGCAGAGGTAGCCGTGGGCGCGATTGCATCGGAGGTGACCGCGCGGATCGCGGTGGGCGAGGACGCCCGCGCGAAGGTGTGCGTGCGATCACTCGTGCAGTCGCATGCACTGGTGGCCCGTGCCCGTTGCCGGGTTGCCATGATCAAGGGCCTTCGGCCATCGAGCGTGGCTGTTCCGGCGCCGGCGGGGGCTTGGAGTCGGGTGGAGGTGGCCGTCGAGCTCAAGGCGGAGTCCAACCGAACCCGACGGACGCTCATCGTTCGCCGGGCGTCGCTGACTCCCTGATCTTGACAGCGAACATATGTTCGTTTACTGTGCGAACAGATGTTCGGTCGGATCGTTATCGTCGTTCTTGTCGCAGCGGTGCTGTGGGCCGTTCTCGCCCGAGATACCGGCGCTGGCCCGCAGCCGCGGTACCACACAGTCCAACAAGGCGAGACGCTGTGGGTGATTGCGGCGGAGAGCTACGGCGGCGATCCTCGCGAGGGCGTTTGGAAGCTGCAGACGCGCAACGAGCTGGCCGGTACGACGATCGTGCCGGGGCAGCGGCTAGTGCTGCCGTAGGCACACCGCATCCACGAGCGGTTCGAGGCTGATAGAAACCGTCCCATGGCTTCTGATCGCATCCTCGAGTTGCTCCGGCGTCCGGTGGACGTGGATGAGTACGCCGAGATCCGCGAGCTCTGGAAGACACATTCGATCGCCGAGGACAACCGCGACCTGCCCGGCCTGATCTCGACCCTCACCGAAGACTGCGTGTACGAGGTGGTGGGCACCGGAGCGCGCTGGGAAGGACACGAGGGAGCTGCTCGCTTCTACACCGAGCTTCTCACGGCGTTTCCCGACATTCGCTTCGACCTCGAGTACATCGTGATCGGGCCCCAGGGCGTGTGCGAGGAGGCGCGGGTCACCGCGACACAGCAGGCGAAGTGGCTCGACCGCGAGCCGACGGGCGAGCGGCTCGAATGGCGGAATGCGATCTTCTTCCCCTGGGATCCAGCCACGAAGAAGTTCAAGGGCGAGATGGTCTACACGGACCTTGCGCAGACCGGAATCCGCTGACGCGCGGATTCCGGTCGCGCGAATATTCCTGAAGGCGTCCGCTTTTGCGGCCGCTGGCGCGGCGTTAGATCGGGAATGCGCTCACGCGCGGAAGCCGACCGCGCGAAAATCCCTGAAGGCGTAGGCTTTGCCGCCGCTGGGCGCGCATCCGACCGGTGACTGACCTCGCCTAGACCGCTACGACGGCTGCGGTCGGCGCCTCGGGCGGCAGGACCTCGGCCGGTCGGCGACGCGCCATCTCCCAGAACGCGTCGACCACGATCGGGTTGAACTGCTTCCCGCGGCCCGCGCGGATCTGGAGCATGGCTTCGTTGATATGGAGTGCGACGGCATAGGGCCGGTCGGTCGTCATGGCGTCCCAGGCATCCGCGATCGCGATGATGGCCGCCTCGATGGGGATGTCCTCGCCGCTGAGGCCGTCGGGATAGCCGAGCCCGTCCCAGCGTTCATGGTGATGGCGGATTACCGGAACGGAGTCATGGAGCGACGAGATCCGCGAGATGATCTCGGCTCCACGTGTGACGTGCTCGCGCATGACGGCCACTTCGGCCGGGTTCAGCCGTTCCGGCTTCGTGAGAATCGAGTCGGGTATCCCGATCTTGCCGATGTCGTGGAAGAGCGCAGCCATGCCGAGTGCTCCAAGCTGCCTGGCTGACAGGCGCAGATCACGTCCGATCGCGAGGGCGACCCTGCGGACGCGCTGCGAGTGGCCGGCGGTGTACGGGTCGCGAGCCTCGACCGCCGCGTTCAGGGTCTCGATCGTCTCGAGAAGCGTCGCCTCGAGCTGGCGCGACGATTCGAGGAGCTCCCGCGACCGCGATTCGAGATCGTCGTTCTGCGCGTGGAGCCGCCACGACGCTCCTCGCACCAACAGTGCGAGTGCGAGCCAGAGAGCACCGAACACGATGACGACTGCGACCCAGATGGTCCGCTTCGAGCCCGCGACCGCCGCCTCGACCACGCCGGCGTCGAGGGCCACCTCGGCCGCGCCCACTTGAGCTCCCTTGGCCGAATTGAGAGCTGCCCAGACCTTGACCACGGGAGGCGCCTTGCCATGTGGATCGACGATCGAAGCACTCGGCTCTCCGGTGTGGATCGCCTGCTTGAGATCCGGGCTCGACCGACGACGACCGACCCTGCCGGGGTGGGTCGTCGAGAACACGAGACGTCCTTCGCGCGAGTAGACGCTCAGCCCGCGGACGTCTTTGGGAAGCCGGACGGTGTTCGTGAGTCGGCGGAACGTCCGACGCGTGACCACGACCCGATTCCCCCGGACGACGGTCGGCGCCAGCACGGCATCCACGTACTCGCCGACGTCGTGCGCGTTGTCCTCGAGTGCGGATTTCCGGAGATCGTTGGAGAGTGTCGACGAGAGCGCGACAGCGCCCACGGCGAGAATCACCGCCGACGCGATGAGGAAGGTCCGGAGCAGAGTCAGAGACCGGAGCAGCCCGGACGAGCGGTATGCCCGCTTTCGCCGCATGCTCTGTGTATCGGCGCAGAACGGGGGAACTTTGAGCGCGTGACTACAATCCGCCGCCGTGGATCTCGACGTCGTGTTCCTCGGGACGGCCGGCTCCATGCCAACCGCCAAGCGGGCCTTGTCCGCGACGCTCGTGCGGCGAGGTGGGGACCGGCTCCTGTTCGATTGCGCAGAGGGGACGCAGCGCCAGCTCTTGCGCTCGGATGTCGGACTCGTGGAGCTCGAGGAGATCTATCTCACGCACTTCCACGCGGATCACTACCTCGGGCTGCCTGGAATGCTCAAGACCTATTCGCTGCGTGGCCGCGAGCTGCCGTTGCGGATCTACGGCCCGCGAGGGCTTGACGAGCTCCTATCAGCGCTACGCCGCATCTTCGGTCGGCTTTCCTACTCCGTCGAGTCGACGGAGCTCGAGCCCGGGGCCGTCCTCGAACGACCCGGATATCGAATCGAGACCTTTCCGGTCGAACACGGCGTGTCGGCGATCGGCCATTCGATCGTCGAGGACGAGCGGCCAGGACGGTTCGATGTGGAGACCGCTGCCGCGCTCGGCGTTCCCGACGGCCCGGAGCGTGGCCGCCTCCAACGAGGCGAGAGCGTGACGCTTCCAGACGGGCGCGACGTGACTCCGGATCAGGTTCTCGGGCCTGCGCGTCCGGGACGCAAGCTCGTCCTCTCCGGCGACACGGGGCCGGCCGCGTCGGTCGTCGACGCAGCGATGGGGGCGGACGTGCTCGTCCACGAGGCGACGTTTCTTGCCGACGAGCGCGAGCGGGCACGGGAGACTTCCCACTCGACAGCGGGCGAGGCCGCACTCGTGGCGCGCGAGGCGGGCGTGCGCATGCTCGCGCTCACGCACGTGTCGACGCGGTACTTCGGCCATCAGGTGGTCGAGGAAGCGCGAGAGCTCTTTCCGGCGACCGAGGTGCCGCGCGACTTCGACGTCATCGAGATCCCGTTCCCCGAACGAGGCTCACCCGAGCTCATCCGGGCGGGTGCCCGAGCGAGCCGAGCTGCAGTCGTCTCGACCGAACACCCTGGCGAAAAGGCCGAGTAGCCCTCGACGGAGAAGCGGGCACAGCGGCCGTCTTGAGGGATCTTCGTGCGACCGGGATCCACGCGAACTTCGACCGGTCCGGCGCACGATCACGCTAGACTGCACGAGTCCTTTAACCCGGTCCAGTGAGGCCGGAAAGGAGTGAGATGACCACGCACGTCCCCGATCGCGCCACCGCGACGCAGCTGTTGGACGCCGACGCGATCGCGAAGTCTCTCTCTCGCATTGCCCACGAGCTCATCGAGCGAAACGGCATGCCCGATGGTCCGGGTCTCGATCGTGTCGCGCTCGTCGGGATCCAGACGCGAGGCGTACCGCTCGCCTCCAGGCTCCGACGTCTCGTCGAGGAGCGGAGTGACGTCGAGCTCCCTGTCGGCGCCCTCGACATCACGTTCCATCGGGACGACGTTCACGTCCGAGACGGAGGTCGTCCGCCAGGCCGTCAGCCCGTCGTGCGTGCGACCAGCATCGCGTTCCCGATCGAGGGCATGACCGTCGTGCTCGTCGACGACGTCCTCTACACGGGTCGCACGATTCGCGCCGCCATCGACGCGCTGCTCGAGTTCGGGCGCCCGGCGCGCGTTCAGCTGGCGGTGCTCGTAGACCGCGGCCACCGTGAGCTTCCGATTCGCCCCGACTACGTCGGCAAGAACCTTCCGACCGGACGCGGCGAGCGGATTCAGGTGGAGCTCGTGGAGATCGACGAGCGAGACGGCGTGCTCCTCGTCGCGGGGAGCGAGGACGACGGCCATGTCTGAGCTTCGACCGCCGGCCCCGCCGCGCCGCCACCTGCTGTCGATCCGCGATCTCGATCGAGATGACGTCGAACGCATCCTCGACACGACACGGGCGCTCTCAGCATCTCTCGAGCGCGAGGTCAAGAAGCTGCCGACCCTGCGCGGTAGAACCGTCGTCAATCTCTTCTACGAGTCCTCGACCCGAACGCTCGCGAGCTTTGAGCTCGCTGCGAAGCG
>JAERMP010000244.1 GCA_016844515.1 Thermoleophilia bacterium
CGCGAATATCGAAGGTTGGGAGCCTGTGTGGGAAGACCTTGCTGGCGGGCCGAGCGGCGAGCTCGAGCCGCTTGATCACTGGCTCGTCGCGCGTACCAACGCGATGGTGACTGAAGGAACGACCGCGTACGAGCGGTGGTTGACCGTCGATGTTGTCCGTGCCTTCGACACGTTCGTCGAGGACGTCTCGAACTGGTACATACGACGCTCCCGGCGCCGCTTTTGGGACGGCGACGAGGCTGCGCAGCGAACCCTCTGGTATGCGCTCGTCCAGGGCCTCCGAGTTGTCGCGCCTCTCATGCCGTTTCTCACGGATCACCTCTGGCGGCGGCTAACCGCGCCGTGTGCCGGCGCGCCCGAGTCCGTTCACCTCGCGGGCTGGCCCGAGGTGCCGGAGCCCGATTCGGCTCTCCTCGACGAGATCGGCGAGCTTCGACGGGTAGTCGAGCTCGGACGGCAGGCGCGCGCGGCCTCCGGCGTCAAGCTCCGCCAGCCGTTGCGCGCGCTCGTCGTCGACGGAGCCCCGTTGGCTCGTGCCCACGCAGACGAGATCTCCGAGGAGCTGCGCGTCGACGAAGTCTCCTTCGGCCAGGTCGACGCGAGCGAGCTCCGCGTCAAGCCGAATCTTCCCATGCTCGGGCCGAAGCTCGGAAAGGAGCTCGGAGCTGTTCGCGCCGCGCTCGAGGCCGGTGAGTTCGAGGAGCTTCCCGGAGGCGGCTTCGGCGCTGCGGGGCATGAGCTCTCATCCGAGGAGGTGCTTGTCGAACGCCGCGGCAAGGAGGGCTGGGCGGTGGCTGCCTCCGAGGGTGTGACCGTCGCGCTGGATCTCCACTTGGACGACACCCTGGTGCTTCGCGGCCGCGTCTACGACCTCATCCACACGGTCAACACGATGCGCAAGGAGTCGGGCCTCGAGCTGACCGACCGGATCCGACTCACGCTCCCCGATACGGACGCCGACCTGCTCGAGCACAAAGACTGGATCGCGCGCGAGACGCTGGCCGTCTCCGTCGACGCCGACGGCAACGAGCTCCGGATCGCGAGCGCCTAGCCGTCCGCGGGGTGTTCGTCGCTGGTTCGGTCTCTAGGGTGGGAGCATGAGCGCCGTGCGGGTGGGAGTGGTCGGACTTGGACGGTTGTCGGAGGTCGGCTACCTCCCGGCGCTGCGTTCGCTCGACTCGGCTGAGCTCGTCGCCGTCGCCGACGTGCGAGAAGCCCGCTGCGCCCGCCTCGCGCCTGGTGTCCGCGCCTACCCGGACACCACGGCAATGGTCGCGGGCGCGGATGTCGAGCTCGTGGTCGTCGCGACGCCGCCCAGCGCTCACCTCGAGGTGGCAATTGCGGCCGCCGACGCAGGTGTTGCGACGCTTGTCGAAAAACCGCCCGCGGAGACGCTGGAGGACGCGGCCGCGCTTGCAGCGCTCGACCCGCGTCCCTGGCTCGGGTTGAACCGGCGCTTCGATCCAGGTGTCGACCGTCTCCGGCAACGCGTCGCCGGCTTCCGCCTGCCGCTCGACGTCTCGCTCGAGATGTCGATCCTTCCGGGCGAATGGGGTTCCGTAACCGCCGCACCGGAACCTCGTCTCGACCTCGGCGCGCACCTCGCCGACCTCGCCGTCTGGGTCACGGGCCGCGAATGCGTTGCGGTCCGTGCACACCGCATCGACGAAGCGGTTGCGCGATTCGAGATCCAGCTCGACGGCGGTCGCGTACTCGTCACGGGTTCGCACGCGAGCGGCTGGCATGAGTCGGTTCTCGTAAACGACGCCGCCGGCGCTCGGGCAAGGCTGACGCGTGGTGGGCGTGCCCGGCGCATCGCTCTCACGCTTTCGTCCGGCCGCCGCAGCCCGCTTGTGGCGACGCTCGCGGCCCAGCTCGCTGCCGCCTGCGCCGCCGTCCGTGCCGGAGCGGCCGACGAGCGTCTCGCGACGGCAGATCACGGCGTCGTGGTCATGGGCATCCTCGACGCCGCTGCACTCTCGGCGCGCCGTGAAGGCGCGTGGGTCGAAGTTGCTGCGAAGAGAGTCGCCGCGTGCTCGCGCTGATCGGGTTCGACGCCGCGTCGCCGGTCATCGTCGATGAGCTCCTCGCAGAGGAGCGCCTTCCGCACCTGAGCGCGCTCCGCGCGTCCGGGACACAGTTCCCGCTCGCGACTCCGGCCTCGTATTTTCCGGCAGCCGTCTACCCGACCATCTGGACCGGTGTGCCACTCGAGCGGCATGGAATCCACTACCCGTTCATGTGGAGCGCCCCGGAGCAGCGCGTGCGCTTCCATACGAGCTTCCCGTCCCCGGTCGCGATGTGGGAGCGTCTAGCGCCAAACGGTGTGCGCTGCGTCGTGCTCGACGCATACGAGTCGCTGGTACCCAAGTCCATCGACGGCCTCTACCTCCGAGGCTGGCAGTTCCGGAATCGCGTCGTGCTCCAACGGGCGGGGGCTCCGGCGGGAGCGATGCGGCACTGGGAGAGGCGCCTCGGCCGGGCTTCCCGGGGCGAAGAGGTCTTCGGGCGCCCAGACGAGGGCAGGCTCCGTCGGCTTGCTTCGACACTCGTCGCGGCCCCGCGGCGGATCGCTGACCTCGCCGTGGCCGCGGTGCAGGAGGTCCGTCCCGACCTGCTCGTCGTGGGCTTGCCGGCCGTCCACATCGGCGGGCACCAGTTCTGGAATGCGTCCTTGGTGTTGCCGGACGCACGACCGGACCTGGGAACCGAGCTGCGGGCCACGCTGCGCCGCATCTACATCGAGGCGGACGCGGCGATCGGGCGAATCGTCGGTTCCCTCCCGGCGGGCGCCGACATCATTGTGTTCTCGGGGCTCGGGATGGGTCCCGAGACGAGCCGCCAGGACGTGCTCGGGTCGATGCTCGGCGCGGTGCTCGACAGCCGAGGAGGAAGGGGCCGTTCGGGCGGTGCGTGGGACTTTCGCGGAGGCATTCCAACCTCCCTGCGCGCACGCGTCGCGGACGTTCTTCCCGATCGCGCCGCCACTTCCCTCGCACGTGCACTCGAACTCCGCGGCGTCGACTGGTCCCGGACGCGCGCATTCGTCCTACCCTCCGACACGATCGGCTATATCCGCCTCAACGTCCGCGGTCGCGAGAGCGAGGGCGTCGTGCCGCCCGAGGACGTGGACGCCGTGATCGAGGAGATCCAGGCCGGGCTCGGAGGATTCACCCTCCCGAGCGGCGCGACGGCGATCACCACTGTCGAGCGCACCACAGAGGTCTTCCCGGAAGGACCTGAGTCGGCACTCCTTCCAGATCTCGTCGTGCACTGGTGTGCCGAGCCGGCGCGGCCGCGCGAGGTGCTCAGCTCGCGGGCGTTCGGCACCGTACAGCGAAAGGGCGTAGGCAGCGGGCGGTCGGGGAACCATACGGCGGACGCGTGGGCGCTCGTGGTTCCCGGCGCTGGGCGGCTGAAGGCGCTGGGCGACCGGCGGGACATCGTCG
>JAERMP010000245.1 GCA_016844515.1 Thermoleophilia bacterium
GCAGGCCTAGGACGCAGGGAGGCCGCATACCAGAAGGTATGTGGCCGACTGAGGACGACGGCATGCGCTGTGTTCGCAGCCGCGCGAAGGGGTGGCGTACTTCCCGGAGCGACCACTACAACTTCCCGAAGAGGCGCAGCAGGCGGGCGAGCGTGGTTCGAAGCTCGCCGCGCGGCACGATCGCGTCGAGATGGCCGAAACGGTAATTCGACTCGGCGAGGCCGAAGTCGTCGGGGAGCTTCTCGCGCGTCGTCTGAGCTACGACTCGGGGGCCGGCGAAGGACATCAGCGCACCCGGCTCGGCCAGGACGACATCGCCGAGGCTCGCATAGCTCGCGAGCACACCTCCGGTCGTCGGATGCGTGAGTACGGAGAGCATCGCGCCGCCCGCTTCGTGGAGCTCCTCGATCGCACACACCGTCTTCGGGAGCTGCATCAGCGCCAGGATCCCCTCCTGCATCCGCGCGCCGCCCGAAGCCGAGACCGAGACGAGCGGTGTGCCGGCCGTCGCAGCGCTTTCGCACGCACGCGCGAACTTCTCGCCCACGACGCTTCCCATGGAGCCCCCCATGAATGCGAAGTCCATGACCGCGAGGCGGCACCCCTCACCTTCGATGGTGGCAGCGCCGCACACGACAGCATCACCGAGACCGGTCGCCACCTCGGCTTCGGCGAGCCGCTCGGTGTACGGCCGAAGATCGAAGAAGCCGAGCGGATCGGCGGAGCGGAGCGCCGCGTCCTCCTCGACGAACGAGCCCGGATCCGCGAGCTGGTCGATCCGATCGCGAGCGCCAACCGGGAAGTGGTGGGCGCAGTGCGGGCAGACGCGAAGGGTCTGGGCGAGCTCGTCGTCGCGGTAATGCGAGCCACAACCTGGACACGTGTTCGGGTGCGCCTTGCCCTGGGTCGGCTCGTCGGGTCGCTTCTTTTCAACCTCGACGTCGACACGGCCTTGCCCCGAAGACATGGCTGGATCTTATGCGGGGTCAGACCCAGCCCGTCCGCATGGGGTCTGACCCCACGGGTCTGACTCCTAGAAGCCCGCGGCAGCCAGGAGACGGACGATGATCGGGACGTTGCGCTCGCTCGCCACGAACCCCGTAACACCGACGCCGACAATCGCTGCCCGAGCTCCCGTTTCACGCAGAACCGCCTCGATTTCGGCGACGCTCGGGCCTTGCGGCTCATCCATGAAGACATCGGCCTCGTTCGGGTCGAGGACGTCGAGATCGAGCGCGACGTAGACGGCGTCCACACCGGCGAGAGCTCGCTCGAGCGAGTCGTCGATCCCCGCCCTCGCCATGTATTCGATCTCGGGTGGATCGAGGTTCCGGGCACCGACCAGCGCAACGTCCTCGGGAGCGACGACTCCGTCGTCGAGGAGCATCCGCAGCGGCATTCCCCAGAGGTTTCCTGACGGTGAGGTCTCGGGCGTGTTGAGATCTCCGTGGGCGTCGATCCAAACGACCCCGAGTCGATCGACTCGGCGCGCAAGCCCGAGCGCCGCCCCGACATGCGTGCAGCAACAGCCTCCGAGCACGACGGGTCGCGACGGGAGCATCGCTGCGAGTGCGGCGCTCTGCTCTGCCAGCGTGTCGCGCTCGACAACGCCGGCCTCCGGGTACGGAATCGCGAGGCTCGCTCCCTCGGCCATAGCCTCGCCACCCGAGCCCCAAGCCCGAGGAACTCGAACGAGGCCTGCGGCGAACGTTCGGCCGCACCTATGGCATTCGTAGCCCGGGTCCATCGCAACCGCGGTCCAGGTGCGGCAGTCGGGGCATCGTGCACGGAGCGCGCTCACGCGACCGTTTTCTCGTAGATGTCGAAGCGCGCGGAAACTCGCATGCCGACCTGCTCGTACAGCCTGTTGGCGCCCGTGAGGCTCTCGGCGTCCACGCCGAGCCCGGCGAGGCGAAAGCCTCTCTGACGGAGCTCGGAGAATGCGTGGAGAAGCAGAGCCCGCCCGAGGCCGCGGCGTCGCCAGGGCCGCCGGACTCCGAGAATTCGCACCCACCCGAGCTCGTCGTTCCCTGAGTGCGGATGACAGAGCGCGAACCCGGCCGCCTCATCGCCCGCGAGGGCGAGGAACCACAGGTCGGGCACGAACGCCGGAGGCTGCAACATCCAGTGCTCCCACTCCTCGAATGTCTCTTCGATCGGCTCCCAGGTGTCGGCGAAGGTCTCGCGTTCGGTCTCGTAAAAGACGCGCTCGTCGCCGGGACGAAACGTCCGCGTCTCAACTCCTTCCGGCCACTCAGGTTCAGGTGTCGGCACGCCGAGGTCGATCTCCATTCGATGCGAGTGCCGGATGAGCCGGAATCTGCGTCGCTCGAGCTCGCGCAGGAGCGACTCGTGCGACGACCACGCTCCGGAGAAGAGCCGCTGACCCAGCTCGAGAGCGCGGGCCTCGGCCCAGTCGAAGATCTCGGGGGACGGCGTGCCCCGAAGATCGATCCAGACACGCGTGTCGCCAAGGATCTCAACCATCGCGTACGACTGATCGTCTAGGCGAACGTCGTTCTGAAGCTCGACTCCAGGAGAGGTCCACGATCGGCGAACGCTGTCCTCGTCGACCGGCTCCGGCCAGTGCTCACCCATGAGGCGAACGATCTCGGGGACGTCTTCTTCGCGCGGAGGCCGGATCACGGCGCTCATGCCGGCACCAGCTCGTCGAGCGCGTCGGCCAGGCTCGCCACGCCGGACAGTGTTCGCGCCGGACGGGGATCGTCCGGCTCTCCGAGTCGGTTGATCCAGATCGTGCGAATCCCGAGCTCTGCCGCCGGAGCGATGTCGTGGTAGACGCTCTGCGCAACGTGGACGTGCCCTGCCGGATCGGCGTCGGTCTGCTCGTAGAAGACCTCCCAGTGCCGGTGTGCCGGCTTGTACGAGCCGATCTCGCTCGCCACGATCGCCGTCTCGAACGGCACGCCGAGAGCGTCGATCGACGCGTCGATGAGGTCGCGGTCGGTGTTCGAGAGGATCCCGAGACGCCAGCCGCGGTTCCTGGCTTCCGTTAGCCCTGGGCGAACATCTTCGAAGGCCGGCCAGGACGGAAGCGAGTGTGCGAGCACGCTGCCTTCGCCTTCCGGCAGCGTGAAGCCCGTCTCCGCGGCGAGCCGCTCGAGCGCGATCGTCAGGACCTCGCGGTACGACGCTCCCGGGCTCCCCGCTTGGATCTTTGGCTCGAGCTCGTGGTAGCGACCAAGCAGCTCATCTGCACGTGCTACGCCGAAAAGCTTCTCGAGCTCCGCGCGAATGCCGGCGTTCCAGTCGACAAGCGTCCCATAGCAATCGAATGTCGCCCACCGCTCCACGCTGCAAGCCATATCGAGAGGCGCTAAGCGCCCTCGTCCCAGCGGCGGAACACCACACAGGCGTTGTGGCCGCCGAACCCGAACGAGTTGGAGACGCCGATCTCGATCTGCTGCTCGCGGGCCTCGTTGGGG
>JAERMP010000006.1 GCA_016844515.1 Thermoleophilia bacterium
CCGCTCAAGCGTGTCCGCAAGAAGCTCGAGGAGACCTTCGGCCGCTTCGATCTCGCCGGGACGCCCGAGCCCAGGGACGCGTCGGACGAGGAGGCGCTCGTCAAGGTCTTGAGCGAGGCGACCGAGAAGCGCATCGTCGTCGAGATCGAGTACCTCAAGGAGGGAGACGAGGGCCCGTCGCTTCGTCGCGTCGAGCCGTACACGATCGAGCGCGAGCTGCCCGTGTGGCGCGTGCACACGTGGGACCAGACCGTCGACGCCGCTCGCACGTTCCGCCTCGACCGCATGCGCTCGGCCAGGCTCACGGACACGAGCTTCGAGTCGCGAGACGGATTCGATCCGTCGTACCTCCGGAACCCCCGGGTAGCACGGCTCCTCCATTCGCCGGTTATCGCGCGCTGGAAGCTCGAGCGCGGCGCGCGCCCGCTCACCGACGGTTCGGCCATTGCCGAAGTGCCGTACAAGACGGAGGAGTGGCTCCTCTCCGAGGTCCTCGCCGATCGGGGTGAGACAACCGTTCTCGAGCCGCAACGACTCCGCGACCTCGTCGCAAAGCGAGCGCGGCGACTTCAGCGGGAGCTCGGACGAGTTCCCACGCGCCGCTGATTTTCAAAGAACTGCATCAACTTCGCGCTGACTTCCACACCGTCCATTGCGGGCCATGCTCAGCAGTGGCACCGTTGTCGCTCTAGACAACCAGAGGAGCGCATATGGACGGACGCTGGAATGCCTTTAGCGGAAGGCTCGTCGTCTCGCTGGGGGTGCTGACAGGCGCACTGACAGGTGCGGCAACGTTCCTCGTCGCAGACTCGGCTGTGGCCACACGCGCAGCCGAATCGTCGAGCGTGGTGGTGGAGGCGACGCACGTGCCCCTGCTTCTCACGGCGGCTGGAGAGCGATCCGAGCTCAGTTACGACGTGTACTGCATCGACTCGGAAGCGGAAGCACTCGAAGACTCGTGCGACCTCACTGGCTCCCTGTTCATCCGCCCCGGAGCCACGGGCCAGTTTCAAGAACTTCCGCTTCTGAGCGACGGCAACGCCGGTCGCCTCGTCGGGAGCGTTCCCGAGGCAATCACGACATCGCGGAAGGGGTTCACGTACTACGCCGAGATCGAGGCTGTATCGGGCCGAGCCGCCGTAACGCTTCCGGCCGGAGGAGCATCGGCTCCGCATCAGAGCCTTCCACTCGGCCCGACGATCGCTATCGATCTCGGCCGACACGCCTTCGGCGAGCCATCTCCTGCCGATGAGCGCGTCGCCGAGATCGGTTGGGGTGACGGCCAGAATGAAGCGGGCCTGGAACAGGGGCGAAATCTCACACCGATCGGCGCGTCGGCATTCGACATCGACCCGAGCGGAGTCGTAGTCGTCCTCGACCAGGCCCATAAGCGTGTGCTCCGATGGCGCAACGGCTCGGGTACGCCGACGCGGATCCCTGTAGCGATCGCTGGAACGCTCGCCGACATGTCACTCGCTCCCGACGGGACGATCTACGTCCTCGAGTCCATGAGCCGTCCCGGCCGAACGCCGCTCGTTCGTCGCTTCGACTCCTACGGCCGCGAGCTCGAGCCGACCGAGACCGCCGAGCGAACCGCATCCCAGATCCAGCAGGGACCACTCGGGCCCGTGGTCCTTCAACAGCCGTCGGGGCAATGGATGCCGATCGCATCGTCTGGATCGCCCGTCGCGCCCGAGATCCAACGTCGACGCGGCCGCTCCGGACGCCCGCTCCGTGGGGGCGGCGAGGTGGTCGTGCTTCGGCGCGACGACGAGATTCGGGTCGCACTTGCTGGTCCGGCCGGCGTTCGACGGTCCTGGCGGATCACGAGTGAGACGGAGTTGGCCGAAGTCCAACTCGCGGAGCCGTTCGGACAGAACCTCGTGCTCGTCGTGCGCGTCCTCACGGACGACGAAGACGAGTTCGTGGCTCTCGTACTCAACAACGAAGGGCTCATCCAACGAATCACCCTCGACTCCGCAGACTGGGCCGAGACTGCCCCGCTCGGTCGCTTCCGTCTCGTCGGCCACGGGGGCATTCGTCGACCGCTTCGACCTGGAGGTTCGGTGATGTTGCTTTCTCGCGCGTTCCTCGTCTGTTTCGTTGCCGCGTTCTCCCTCGCCGCCGCGGGGACGGCCGCTGCGTACCACACGCGGTTCGTCGCCGACAACTGCAACTACGCGGCCCCGACGCCGACGTCGTACATCACGCGTGACGGGTCGGCGACCGTCGCCCTCAGGGCGCGGTACGAGGGATACCAATGGGCTGGAGGCTGCTGGAACGACAACGACCGCGACGACTCCCCAAACGACCCGACGAGCGACTCGGCCACCGGCGGCGAGGGTGGCGACTGCTCGGGCTTCACCTTCAAGGTGTGGCGCGAGTCGTTGACCGACAGTGATGCGAGCTTCCAACAGTGGGGCATGCTCAGGAACGTCCACGGGCCGTACACGGCATCGCGCTTCAAAGCGGGTGCCGGGGCACCAAACGTCACCGTGTCCAAGTCGGCCCTGGCCAAGATGGACGCCTTGGCAAGCGAGAGCCACATCGGGATGATCTATGCGACGAACGCGGACGGCACGGACCAGATCATCGAGGCGAAGGGCGAGGCGTACGGAACGAACATCTGGACTCGGACGTATCGAGGAGACTCGAGCTACGGGGGCGTTCGGCGTACCGGTTGGAGCTCCTGAGCGACCGTTGAGGGGACGGTCGACCCGCGGCCGTCTCCTCGCTTTCGTCGCCGCTTTCGTCGCCGGCTCGACGCTCATGGTGGCCTGCGACGGGAACGACGACGCCCCGATCACCCTGATGAACGGCGCTAAGCCAGCCGAGGTGCCGGTCGACCTCGAGGGTGTCGAGAACCCGGCGGTGCTGACGTCGGTCACCGTTCGCCGCGTCGAGGAGATCGAAGGCGCGTCGGCGGTCGCTACGTGTCTGCAGCAGGACGGGGATGATCGCCCATACGGACCGATCGTGATGCGGGTCGGCGTCAGCGGCGAGAGCGTCACCTTTCGTAACCGATCGCGGCGCGGTCTGTACGGCTGCGACAACAGTCAGGGCGCCAGAGAAGAGGATCGACGTTGGTGTGGCGGCGCGTTCGGTCAACTCGACGGTGGCCACCTCCGAGACCCTCGCCTCGACATGGGAGCCTGCACGACCAGCGAAGGTGGGTTGCTGGGTTTCGCGTGGATCGAGTCCCACCTGGACACCATGTACGTCGTCGTCGAGCAGCCCGGCTACGCAGAGGTCTACGAGGTAGCGGGAGGGCTCCCCGTCCGCGTGACCACGACGACCGACGTCGAGCTCGAGGGGTCGCGGGCGGCTTTCGATGTCTCCGAGCACGGGTCGACCGGCGAGCTGATTCGGCGGTACCGGCTCAAGGCGAGCGTCGCCGGCTAACGCACGGGAACGCGCCTTCGCCGGGAGCCGACCTCAAGGTCAACTGCCCTCCGTGCGCCTCAGCGATCGCTCGAGCGATCGCGAGTCCCAGACCCGAGCCTGCTCGGCCGGCGTCGAGTCGAACGCCTGCTTCGAAAATTCGTTCTTGGTCGGCGATCGGTACGCCTGCGCCGGAGTCCGAGACTGAGAGGAGAACCAGTGCTTCGCTCGACCTGGCGCTGACGAGGATGTCTCCATCTGGGCCCGCGTGCCTCAGCGCGTTCGCGACGAGGTTGTCGAGCGCCTGCCGCAAACGCACTGGATCGGCCGTGATGCGCGGCAGATCGGGGGCGACCTCCGATTCGACGGGCGCCCCGGCGAGCGAGGCTGTCGCCACGACCTCGTGAACGAGAGCTCCAACGTCGACCTGCTCGAGGCAAACCGACGCGACCGCTGCGTCGATGACAACTCGCTGGATGCCAAGACAGGCGACTATCGCCAGGCGCGACAGCTCGAGCCGCGCTCGGCTGTCGAGACCCTCGTCCCCGAACGTCTCGGCGATGGCCAACAGCGCCGCTACCGGGCTACGAACTTCGTGGACGAGCACACCGAGCCGCTGGGGGTCGCCGGGCGAGGTCACGCTGACCGCTCGGACAGTCGGTCCAAGGCCCAGGTCGCGGTCTCCCGGAGCATCGGATCGTCGCCTCCCAGGTGGCGCTCGAGGCTTGGCCTCAGACCGTCCGTGCCGACGTTCCCTGCCGCGATCAGCGCGTTTCGTCGTAGCCAGCTCGCGTCGTTCTTCGGAACGTAAAGACGGTCGAGCTCGGCGATCAACTCCTTATCGCTCCCCTCGAGCCAATGGCGCAGGGATACCGTGGGATGCGCCCCGTCGGGAAGCGGTGCACCTTGGCGTCTCTTCTCGACTCCTCGGTTCCAGGGGCAGACCTCCTGGCAGATGTCGCAGCCGTATACCGCGTCTCGAAACTCTGGGCGGTACTCCTCGGGAATCGGCGAGGGCGCCTGCGTCCAGTACGAGAGGCATTTCGTCGCATCGAGCACTCCGGGCTCGTCGAGCGCGCCCGTGGGGCAAGCGTCGATACAGAGCCGGCACGAGCCACAGTCGAGCTCAAGGGCGGGCGAAGGCTCGATCTCGACGTCGGTGACGAGCGCTCCGAGGACCACCCAGGATCCGTGCCGTCGAGTGATCGCCATGGTGTTCTTGCCGTAGAAGGCGATTCCGGCGCGCACGGCGGCCTCACGATCAACGTGGTCGTTATCGTCGACCAGTACCCGATAGGCGCCACCCAACCTCTTGCCCAGCTCCTCGAGTCGCTCGCGCAGCACCGAGTACTCGTCGCGCCACGTATAGCGCGGCAGACGACCCTCGTCTGTGCTCGGTTCGGGAGCAGGCGCGAAGTAACAAAGGGCCGCCGCGACCACGGAGCGCGCACCTTCGAGAAGAAGCTCGGGATGGCACGAGACCTCTGGCCGGGCCATCGTGAAGCGCATGTCCGCAAAGAGCCCCCGAGAGCGTCGCTCGCGGATGTGGCGCTCGGTCTCCTCGTAGGGCTCCGCGCGTGCCGCGCCGACGACATCCAACCCGAGGTCGGCGGCTACCCGACTCAGCTCGGCGCCGGTCATGCGAGGATTCTGCCTCGTGAAGGCGGTTCGCATACACGAGGACGGCGGACCGGAGGTCCTTCGCTACGAGGACATCGCCGACCCGGAGCCGGGTCCGGGCGAAGTTCTCGTCTCCCTGAGAGCGGCCGGACTGAACCATTTGGACGTCTGGGTGCGGAAGGGGCTCCCGTCAGCACCGAAGCCACGCATCCTCGGAGCAGACGGGGCTGGGGTCGTAGCCGCCCTCGGCGACGGGGTCGGAGGCTTCGAGATCGGTGATCGCGTCGTCGTGAATCCCGGAATCGTTCACGACGGCCGCATCACAGTGATCGGTGAGCACACCGACGGAACGTACTGCGAGCTGAAGGCGCTCCCGGCAGGTCAGCTCTATCCGCTCGTCGACTCGATGTCGTTCGAGGAGGGCGCCGCGTTTCCCCTCACCTTCGAAACCGCATATCGGATGCTCGTGACCAAGGCCGCTGTCCGCGAGGGCGAGTGGGTGCTCATCTGGGGGATCGGCGGAGGGGTCGCTCTGGCAGCTTTCGAGCTCTGCCGCGCGCTCGGCGCACGCACGATCGTCACCTCCTCGAGCCAGGAGAAGCTCGATCGCGCGCGGGAGCTCGGCGCCGACGTCGCCGTGAGCCACACAGACGACGACGTCGTCAAGGCCGTGAAGGACTCGACCGGTGGGCACGGGGCCGACATCGTCGTCGAGACCGTCGGCGAGGCGACCTGGGAGCGCTCACTTGGAGCAGCGGCGCAGGAAGGGCGCGTGGTCGTCTGCGGCGCAACCTCGGGCCACAGCCCACCGGCCCGCCTCTATCGGCTCTGGTGGAAGCAGCTCGTGATCTACGGCTCGACAATGGGCATGCCGTCCGACTTCGAGGGCGCCTACGAGCTAATCCGTGCCGGACGCGCGCGCGTTCACGTCGACAGCGTGTACCCGCTCGCCGAAGCAGCGAAGGCGCACGAGCGCCTCGAGTCGGGCGCACAGTTCGGCAAAGTCGTCCTCCGGATCCCCGGCTGAGGAACGAGGTTCGCTGCAACACCAACACAGCGGCCGCGCAAGCGGCCGCACTTTAGGGACTGCGCGATCGGAATCCGCGCGTCAGCGGATTCCGATCTGCGAAGAGCCCTAGCCGAAGCCGAGGATGAACTTGGCGTCGTCGGACATGCGGTCGGGCGTCCACGGGGGGTCGAAGGTGAGCTCGGCCTCGGCCTCGGCCACACCGGGCACGCTGCGAGCGGCGTCGAGGATGCCATCAGCGATCATCGCCCCGGCCGGGCATCCCATCGAGGTCAGGCTGTAGAGCACCTTCACCTTTGGACCGTCGACCTCCACGTCGTACATGAGGCCGAGCTCGACGATGTCCATCCCGAGCTCGGGATCCTCGACTCCGTGCAGCGCCTCGACGACGTCCTCACGCGTTACCACGACGGCCAGTCTAGCCTGCTGCTGTGAGGGCGAGGCTTGCCTCGCCCTCGCCTCGCGACGGAATCGGTCAAACAGCAGCGACGAGCTGGTCCGCCCGCCGTAGAACGAGGTCGAGAACGTCGCCGATAGCGCGGTCGAGCGAGTCGTTGACGATCACCGGTACGTCGTGGCGCCGCGCGCGTTCGATGAGGTAGTCCTGGATCTCCCGGATCTGAGGAAGCGAGTCGAGGTACTTCTCGAGCGGCCGAAGCCCTTCCGTCGCCTGGTCCCGCACCCAGAAATGACTCCTGTGCAGGTTCTCGTCCTCGATCGCCACGACGCACTGGACGACGAACGCGCCCGGGTACTC
Organism: Thermoleophilia bacterium; assembly: GCA_016844515.1. The sequence goes on from JAERMP010000006.1 coordinate 6,786, forward strand.
GGTGCCAACCATACCGGGGACGAGATGGACACCCTCGAGGACCGTCGACCAGTGCTCTGTGGCCGCGCGTTCCAACGCGGCATGAACGCCCACGAGGACGTTCCTCGTCTGATCGAGGAAGCCGAGTATCGCCGCGTCCCCGGACTCCTCCTCCTCCGCCCGCGTCAGCGCGAGCCGTGCCTCGAAGCTCGAATAGTGCACCGAGGGCATGAACTCCTCCGCGAAGAACGCCCGCATGGTCTGGCGGATGAAGTCGGTCGAGGTGACCCGCGTAATTCCAAGCCGGTGAGCAGCCTCGGTCGCGATCGTCGATTTCCCGGTCCCGGTTGCCCCGCCCACGAGAAGGAGGAGCGGTTCCTCGAGTCGCGCCAGTGCATCCAGGCGACGCAGACGACGAACCGTCCTGGCTGCTTCTTCGTCTCCGATGACCTCCGCAGCGAGCTCACCCAGGCGGTCGAGGTCGAGAGAGAGCGCTCCGCGATCGGAAAGGTCCCGATCTGCACGGCGCGCGATCAGGTAGGCGCGCTCGGGATCGAGGCCGGTGACGACGAGCGCGCGGGCCATCAGCCCCTTCGAGAAGGGAACCTCGTCGCCGAGTGGCAGCGGAATCGTGTATCGGCGTTCGCTCATTCAGCGAATTTGGCCACTTTTAGGAGCATCTCGTCAAGGTCCTCGTCGTCGGCCACCGGAACAACGTCGTTCGCGGCGAGCACAACCTCAGCGCCCTGTGCGAGCGCCGCCTCCGCAACGACGTCGACAGCGGCGGCCTTGAGCTCGATCAAGAAGACGTCGGCGTCGACGTCGACGAGCTCGCGACGAAGCAATCCGCGGTCGGCGAGATTGCCCGAAACGTGGATGACATGAGCGCCGTGAACGTCCGTCAAATGCGTAGCGAGGGCCGCGTGAGCTCCAGCCGGAGCCGTGCAGAAGTACGCGACCGATCGCCCGCTGATGTCGGTGGCAGGGCGTGGTCTCAGGGTCGTTCCGACGATGGCCACTCCTGGACGTACGACGCCCGCAACGGCGCGGCGCACGTGCTCCCAGCCCGATTCAGGCTCGGCCATGGTCACGAGGACGAGATCGGCAAGTAGAAGGCGATACGCGTTCAGATACCCGGCTGCAACCGCGGGGTCCTGATGGCCGCCGACGACGACGATCGTTCGATCCGCGGCAATCGGCGGTAGCGCCGCGCCGCTTCCGTCGAACACGACCACATCCGGCGCCAGCCCCACGGCCACGGCCGCGCCTGCCGAGACGTTCGAGCGTGCGACGCCGCCCGCGAGACCTCCCCCACACCGACGACAGCCCACCGTCGCTACGCCGGTGAGAGCCGCGGTCTCCAGGTGATCGGACGCTGCGTGTCGACCGGACCGAGAAAGCTCGACGAGAGCGTCGACGGTGGGTGGGACCGTGACCACCTCAGGCTCGTATGGACCGCCCCGCCCCATCGCCACGACCACGACTCGGCGCGTCGATGCGACGAGTCGCGCGAGATGGCCCGTGACAGCCGTCTTCCCCACTCGCTTGCCGGTACCGACGACCGCGATCGAGGGGAGCTCGAACGACAGCCTCTCGGGAGGGTCGAGCCGGAAGTCAGCCCCCACGTACGGCACGCCCCGCGCGAGCACGCGACTCGCGAGCGCAAACCGCTCGATCGGCCCCAACACCGGTTCGTCCGAGAGATCCACGACGACCTCAGGCGCATACTTGTCGATCGCGGCCTCGACGTCTGTGACCGTCGGAACGCCGTAGTCGTCTCCCCCTCGAAGCTTCTCCGTGCCCCCGACGAGAACCGCAGCGGCGAACTCATACGGCAGCTCGGCGAGCGCGTCGCGGACGACGGGCGCGTAGTGCTCGCCGTCGACGATCGCCAGTGCCCTCAAGTGCGCGACGTGACCTCGTCCTCGATCGCGCCCGTGAACTTCGCGTACTCCAGCGTGTCGAGGGAGAACGAGACCAGCTGAACCTGACCGTGGAACGGATGCCGCCTCCAGATGTCCACGTTACCGTCCGCGATCTCGATGACGTTGTAACAGGGCCTCGTGTTTCCCCGCAGCCGCAACGAGGAGACGGTTCCGGCATTCACCACGAAGATGTCCTCGAGCCGCCAGACGTAGGGCACGTGCTTGTGTCCCGAGAGCACGAGCCGGACTCCAGCGCGCTGGAGGCACTCGATGGCATCGCCCGCGTCGTACACCACGTTCCGCTCGCGCCCCGTGCCCGGCACGGGCAGGAGGTGGTGGTGGAGCACGAAGATCTTGAGCTCGGCCGGCTCCGCCGCGAACTGCTCCTCGATCCAGCGATAGCGACCCCGGCCGATCTGGCCGTGATCGAGATCCGGCTCGCTCGAATCCACCGCGACGACTGCGACGCCCCGCTTGCGAAGCACCGAGTTCCGCTCCCCGAACATCTCCTCGAAGTGGACGTACCCGACGTTGCGGGAATCGTGATTCCCGGGAACGACGACGACCGAATCGCAGTCGATGCGGTCGATGTACTCCCGCGCAGTCAGGTACTCATGGCGGAAGCCGAACGTCGTCAGGTCTCCCGAGCAGACAACCATGTCGGGGCGCAGTTCGTTGATCTCACTGATCGCGCGCTCCAGCAGGCTGGCCTCGAAGTACTGCTCTCCACAATGCAGGTCCGAGAGCTGCGCGATTCGAAAGACGTCGCCGCTTGAAGCCATGCGGACAGTCTACGACGCGGCCGGGAGCCGTCCGAGGTCACTGCTACCCTGGCGCAGGTGCGGGTCGAAGGTCCCGTTTTCCAGGCATATTGTGGAAAGGACCCTCCGCGATTCGCAAATCGCGTGGAGGTCGAGTGCGCGAAGATCCTCGACTACTACGCGGTGCCCTGGGATTACGAGCCGCACTCGTTCGTTCTGGAGCGCGACGAAAACGGACGGGTGGTGAGCGCATTCACGCCTGACTTCTATCTACCCGAGCAAGATCTCTTCATCGAAGTGACGGTGATGAAGCAGTCGTTGGTCACGCGTAAGAACAAGAAGCTTCGCGAAGTGCAGCGCCTGTATCCCCACGTCAAGGTCAAGCTCTTCTACCGGCGCGACATCGAGCGCCTCGCGCAGCGATACCGCCTGCGCCTAGCGTCGTAATCGGTGGCGTCAGAGCATCGACCTGAGATCGGCGAGGTCGGCGCCGTCTACCTCACGCGCGCGGAGATCGCGACCCGCGTCGCCGAGCTCGGCGTCGAGATCGCACGGGACTACGCGGCGCTCGATCCGATCCTCATCGCGCCGCTGAAGTCGAGCGTCGTGTTTCTCGCGGATCTCACGAGAGAGCTTCGAATTCCGCACACGCTCGACCTCATCGAGCTCGCTCCGTACACCGGCGGGCAAGGTGGCGCCGTGCGCCTCCTGAAGGACGTCGACGCGCCGCTCGAGGATCGCCATGTCATCATCGTCGAAGACGTCGTCGACACCGGACTGACCCTCCACTTCCTGTGCAAGACGCTCGGACTCCGAAATCCCGCGAGTCTCGCGGCCGTGACGCTTCTCGACCGCCCGCACCGTCGACTCGTCGACGAGATTCCGCTCGAGTACGTCGGATTCACGGTTCCGGACGAGCTCTTCGCAGGCTATGGACTGGGACTCGACGAGCGCTGGCGGGCATTCCCAGACCTACACCTCGTGGTCCCAGTGGCTCTTCCGCGCGCCGTTACAGAAGCCGCGTAAAGAACGCCTGATCAGAGGTACAGGAGCGGATCGACGGCGACACCGTTGACGCGCACCTCGAAGTGGAGGTGCGGCCCCGAGGAGTTCCCGGTGGAGCCGACGAGCGAGACGGTCTCGCCCTGGCTCACCTGCTGACCGACGCCGACCAGGATCGACGAAGCGTGAGCGTACGCGGTCGCGAGCCCGTTGCCGTGATCTACGACCACGAGGTTCCCGTAGCCGCCGAGCCATCCCGAATGAATGACCGTGCCGGCAGCCGCCGCGCGAATCGGCGTTCCAGACGACGCCGCGATGTCGATCCCTTCGTGCATGCGTCCCCAGCGCATGCCGAACCCGCTCACGACAACGCCGTCCACCGGCCAGATGAGCCCTGCCGCCGAAGGCGCCCCGGTACCGCTCGAGCCAGCCTCTGCCTGCGAATCTCGAATCGCCGACGCGAGAGCTGCGCTCTGCGCCGCGAGGGCATTGACCTCGGCCAGATACTCCTCGCGTGACTCGCGCGAGCTGGCGACGGCGCTCTGCTTGAGCTCACGCGCGGCCGCGAGTGTGTCACGGTTCGCCGCCAGTCGATCGCGCGCCGAACGTGCCTCGTTCGTGCGCGCAGAGATCACCGAAACGGTCGCCGCCGTAAGCCGCTGCGTGTTGGCGGTAGCGCGTCGCTCGGCAGCCGCTCGCCGCTTCGCGGACTCGACCTGGCGCGCGATGCTCCGGTCCTGAGCACCGATCCGGCTGAGGAACTCGACGTTGTCGATCAGGTCGTCGAAGCTCGACGCCGAGACGAGGAAGGACAGCACATCGGGAGGCTCCTCGATGTAGATCGCTCGCACACGGGACTCGAGAATGCCAACGGCGCGCTGGTACTCGGCCTGAAGACGCTCGAGCCGGCGCGTCTGCTTCTCGAGCAACGCAGTGAGCTGCGCGAGGCGATCTTGCTCCGTCGCGAGCTCCGCTTCGAGGATTCCGAGGCTGGACTGGGCGCCGTCCACAGCGTCCTGCGCCGCGCCGAGCTCCGAGACGACCGCCGACAGCTGCGACGTGAGGACACCCTCCTGCTGCTTGGACGCGTCGATCTCCGCCTGGAGCGCGGCGATACGAGCATCGACTGCGGCCTTCTGATCGTCGATGTCGTCGCCCGCCGCAGGGGCAGCAAGGACGAGCGCAAGCGCGAGCCCGACGACGAGGAGCGATCGTCGTCCCATTTCGCTAGGTTCGCCCACCCGCCGGACGTCCCTCCTCACTGGAGGACTCCCCACGTTGCTCGTGGACGTCCCGTTCGAGCGCTTGCAACGCTGTTGCAGCCTCACGCCGCAGAGGCCCGATCTGCTGGCGGTAGTCGTCGTCGGAGATCGTCCCCGTCCGGTGGTCGAACTCGAGCTCTTTGAGCGCCGCGAGCGCTCTATCGCGTGCCTCGAGCAGCGCGAGACGACGCCGTTCGTCTGGGTCGAGTTCGTCGAGAGCGTCGCTCTCGGGATCCGGCTCCCTGAGGAACGGCAGCGAAACCACGACGACGCAGGCGACGGCGAGCGCCGCCGCAAGCAGCAAGGCGACCGTCAACGGGTAGCCGGAAGTCCGACTTCGCCAGCCCGCGCCACGAGCCTCCGCTGCTCGCGCCGGTCCGGCCAGAGCGTGATGAACGACCCGAGGAGGAAGACCAATCCCGCGAGCCAGATGAGGTTGACGAGCGGCTTGACGAAGACGCGGAAGTACACGCTGCCGTCCGGCTCGATCTGCTCGGCGATGACGAAAAGATCCTCACCCGTCAGCTTGTCACTCCGGATCCCCACTTCATTCGACACCTGCTGCTCGATCGTGTACGCGTTCTTCCCTGCCTCCAGCGTTCCCAGATCGTTGTCGCCGCGACGGACGTCCAACGTCGCTCGGATCTCGGTCGCGTTCGCCGACTGCCGCTCGTCGAGCGACGTGTAGACCAGCGTGTAACCGCCTATTGCAAGCGACTCGCCTTGAGCGAGCTTGGCCTCCGCGACCGAATCGAAAGCGCTCGAACCGGCCACACCGATCGCAAGCAGGACGATCGACGCGTGAACGACGTAGCCACCGTACCGGCGGCGGTTGCGGGACATCAGCGACCTGAACGCCCCTGGCCACGACCCGGCGCCGAGAGCTTTGCGTGCACGGGTTCCACGAGCAAACTCCATGACGATCGTCGTGCCGACGAACGCGGAGAACGTGTAGGCAACGAGCCCGGGAACCGAGCTGCCGGCGCCCAGTGCAAGGAGGACAACGCCCGCGGCCAAGGCGACGAGGGTCGGCCAACGAAAAGTCGTGGCCAGGCTTCGGAGCGAGGCTCTCCGCCATGCAATCAGCGGCCCGATTCCCATCAAGAGAAGGAGCGGAAGACCGAAAGCCCGGAGGAAGAAGTCGTAGTACGAGCGACCGAGGACGACGGCCTCGCCGCGGACCGCCTCTGAGAGCATCGGGTACACCACACCCCAGAGAATCGCCAGGCAGAGAGCGAGCAGAAGCAGGTTGTTGTAGAGGAATGCCGCCTCTCGAGAGATCGGCGACTCGAGCTTCGTCGGCGAGCGGAGCTGCGGGAGACGCCAGAAGACGAGCGCTACCGATACGGCCACCGTCACGCCGATGAAGGCCAGGAACCACGGACCGATCGAGCTTTGCGTGAAGGAGTGGATCGAGTTGACGACCCCGGACCGCGTGAGAAACGTCCCGAACAGCGAGAGCGAGAAGGCGAGGATCACGAGAAGGACGTTCCAGACCCTGAGCATCCCCCGCTTCTCCTGAATCATCACCGAATGGAGAAACGCTGTCGCGACGAGCCAGGGCATCAGCGCTGCGTTCTCGACCGGATCCCAGGCGTAGTAGCCGCCCCATCCAACCTCGACATAAGCCCAATGCGCTCCGAGCAACTGGCCGATGCCGAGGGCCGTCCAGGCGAATAGCGTCCATCTCCGCGTCGCGATGAGCCAGCGCTCGTCCAGTCGCCCGGAGAGAAGCGCGCCTAGTGCGAAGGCAAACGGGACCGTCAGCCCGACGTAGCCGAGGTAGAGCAAGGGCGGATGGGCGAGCATGTACGGGTTCTGCAGGCTCGGCGTCATGCCGGCGCCGTCCGGGGGCGCCGCCTGTGTCACGAACGGGCTGGCGACCGCGACGACCAGGAACGAGAAGAAGACCGCAATCCCAGCAAAGACGGGCACGACCCAGACGATGAGGTCGCGCGCCCATTTCCTGTTCAGGCGAACTGCGGCTGCGCCGAAGCCCGTCAGAACGAGCAGCCACAGAAGCAGCGAGCCCTCTTGCCCTCCCCAGAAAGCCGAGATCGTGTACGCCGTCGGCAGCGCCTCGCTCGTCGTTCGCGCGACGTACGCGAATGAGAAGTCGTGGCGGAGGAGCGCCGCGAGGAGCACGATCGAGGCAACAGCGGTCGTAAGGAACGCCGCGGTCAGCGCGTTCTGCGCGGACTGTGCGAGCCTTCGTCGACCGAGATGTGCCGCCACCGCGCCGGCGACGAGTGCGTAGATCGAGAGCCCGAGCGTTACGACGAGTGCTGCCCGACCGAGTTCAGCCATGGCCTCGGGTCAGGCGGAGTCGCCGCTCTTCTTCGGCGCGTATTTCGATGGGCACTTCGTGATCATCGAACCGGGCTCGGCAACGAATACGCCGTTCCTCAGCTGTCCGTGAACAACGATCTGACGTCCAACCTTGAACAGGTCGGGGACAGAGCCCGTGTATCGCACCGTCACGGTCGTCCGCAACGTACCGCGAATGTCCCTGAGCTTGAAGCGAAGGCCACCAGCGTGCGCGTCTCCGACGACAGGGCCGACGACGAGCCCGGCGAGCTGCACCTTGCCCGCGCGGCCCTGAAGCTCGCTCGGAGAGATGGACGGGTTGCCGCCCCCGGCTATGGAGGTGTACAGGAGGAAGACGGCGAGGACCGCAGCTACCGAGAGCGCGATCACGAGCCGCGCGGGACTCGCTTTCCGTGCCACGCCCGGAGTCTAGCCCTGCAAGCCGGGGAGCTCTGTGAACAACCGCTTACGCGGCGTCGCGCTCGGGAACGCGGCGATCCGGCGTCCGGTACCCGTGCTCGACGCAAAGCGCGCCCGGCGACTCTTCCGTCAGGGCGTCGCAGTAGCCCTTGCCGTATGCGGCGCGGATGAACGCGGCGACGACTTCGAGGCTCCAGTCGGAGACGTCCACCGCCTCACGCCAGAGATCCGAAAGGCGGAGGTCGATATCGAGCTCGAGAAGGTCGATGCGAGTAGGGGTCCTGGACACGCTTTCGAGCGTACGGACCCAATCGGACGGACTGGCGGTGCAGCTCCGAGGCGACCGCGAAGACCGGCTACGGCTCCTCGGCGCGCACGGTGAACGGCAGTGTCCAGTCCTCGCGGGAGTCGCCGTCGATCGTCAGCCGCCACTCGTAGCGGCCTGGCTCGAGTGGCAATGGAGTCGAGTTGACCGCGACCGGGAAGTCGAGCGGAGTCCCAGGCTTTAGCCCAGGCGGTCGTCCGACTTCGAACTCGCCTCCGAACGCCACAGCGTGATCTTCGTCCTCGTCCGCTTCGAAGGCGACGGCGCCTCCATCCGCGTCCAGCAGCTCCACGGAGAACGAGTGCACGGTGTTCGCGCGATCCCACGGAACCTGGATCAGGAGCCCGATCCCGAAGGCGGCAGGCTCGGGACCCGTTTGGGACCACCCGCCGCCGACGATCGTGAGCTTTCCGTCCGAGACGACCGCGTAGTCCGCGAGGAGCATCGTTGCCTTCACGGCGTGAAGGCAATCACATTCACGGTACTACGATGGCTGTACGTGTCCCGGATCCGCATCGGCCCGGCTCGCCTACCGTCACGGGAGTCACCCGGCGAGGCGGTGGATGCGCTTCTCGGGCGCGGATACTCAGCGTGCGAGATCGACTTCGAGAGCGGATTCTGGATGGACTATCCGTTTGCGGAGCGGCTCGGAGAGCTCGCACGAGCGCACGACATCGCGCTGTCCGTGCACGCGCCGCTCTTCGGATTCATGGGCCACCTCGAAGCCAGTGGGCGCAAGTTCACATCTGCCGTCGGAGCCCTCGACCGCAGCGCGGGCATCGCTGCAGCGAGCGGTGCCGAGCTCGTCGTCTTCCACCCCGGTTTCCTCCTGGGACGAAGTCGCGAAGATGCGATCGACGCGGTCGTCGCGCAGCTCGGCACGCTCCGCGAAAGGTTGGAAGGCAAGGATCGAGCCGTGCCCTTCGGGGTCGAGGTGATGGGTCGCGTCAGGGACCTCGGCTCGATCGACGACGTCGTCGAGATCTCACAGCGCTTGGGCTGGGTGCGCCCGGTGCTCGACTTCGCACACATGCATGCCACGAGCGACGGGCTCTTCCTCGAGCCCGAGCGGTTCCGCGGCGCGCTGGCCGCCGTAGATGCGGTTCTCGCGCCCGAAGTCCCCGTCCACATTCACTTTTCCGATATCGCATTTGCGAACCGCAACGAAACGAAACACTTGCCCTACGGCGAAGGAACGTTGCGAGTCGGGCCGCTATGTGAGGCGCTTGCCGAGTTCGAGCGACCGGCAACGATCATCTCGGAGTCACCCGACGAGGCGTCATCGCAGATCATTCGCGAGGTACTGCTCGGACTGAGAGACGATGTGCCAACGACCTCCGCGCTCGCCTGACTCGACAGCGCCGCAGAACGAAGAGCTATGCGCCGTGCGGGCGCTCCACGAGACATGATCAACTGCGGCGGCCGTCGAGGTCGAGACGCGCGCGATACGGCGGGCCTCCTCCTACGCTATGAGTGACCTCGGCGGACCGCCCGTCATCAGCCCGGAGCGCTTGAGCGGGAGTTCGGCAGACGTTGAAGGCCCCGCGTTGGCGGGGCCTTCGTTCACCGAGTGATTTAGGCGTCAGCAGTCGATCACACTCTTGATTGCCTGAGCACCTGCCGTCAGGTCGTCTGCTTGTTTGACGGTCAGCCCCTTGCCCTTCTGGGCCTTGACCTGGCGGAGGAAGCTGTCGAGGCTCTCGCAAGCTTGCTTGGTCTTGTTGGCGGCGAGCATCCGTTGCGCCGTGACGAGCTTGTCGTTCAGGCTCGTGCCGAGCTTGCCGAGGTTGTAGCTGTCCACCAGCGCGATCAACGCCGTGACCTCCGAACTAGGTGTGATCAACATCTCAGCCCGCGTCATGTCCGCGTCGTCGTCCTCCTGCTCCGCCATGACGCTCATGCCAGCGGTGATGTCGACCCTGCCGGCGAAGCTCGCTGTCCAGCTTCCGGACTCGTCCGCGACGGCGGCTACACCGTCGGTCCCACCCGGCCCGTTGACGACCACAGTGAGCCCCCCGGGCCGCGCGATGCCGGTGACGGTGTCGCTGAGGGTGTCGACCCCGGTGATCTGCAGGTCGAACACCTCGAGCGTCTTCGTCATCGTTCCCTGGGTCGCCGTAATCGTCGTTCCGAGCTCGATGTCCTGTCCGTGAGTCTCGTTCCCGCACCAGCCATTGCCGGACCCGCCGACGGTGACGCCGAGAGTGAATCCGTCGATGTCAAGCGTGACGGTACTCCCGGGGGCCCAGCCGTACAGCCAGATCTGATTGCTATCGATCGCTGCCGCCAGGTACGGTCTCAGTACCGGGGGGCGCTCGGCATGCGTCCTGTCGCCGTCCTCGTCGATCACCGCGGCGAAGATGTTCTCGCCGGATGCGAGGTCGACGCCGGGGAACACGACCTGCCAGTTCCCAGCGCCGTTAGCGGTCGTGTTGACCAGGCTGAACATCCCTTGCCCGGTGACGTACACCTGCATGTTCGCTCCCGGTGGGGCGATGCCCGTGACGGTTTTCGCAGCCGTGTCGACGGCGGTGATCTGCACGTCGACCACGAGCAGCGTCTTTGTCGTCGGCCCCTCGCTCGCCGTGATCGTCATTCCAGGCACGAGGTCCTGTCCGTGCTCCCAGCCGTCGATCCAGGCGGCAGTGGGGTCGCCCCAGAACCCGGTGATAGGGACGCTAAGCGACGCGCTGCCGATGGAGAGCGTGACGGTGCTCTCGGGCGTCCAGCCCCCCAGCCAGATCCAGTTGCCCGGGACCGACATCTCGATGACGGGCCTCGGCAGGACCTTGAAGGCAAGCGTCGAGTCGCCCTCCGTGTCGCTCACGACCGCGCTGACCTGCACGCCAAGCGTGATGTCAACGCTGCCGGTGAGATCGAGGCTCCAGATACCGCTCGAATCGGCCGTCGTGTTCGTCTGGACGGGCGGCGCGCCGTCGGGCTGGTTGATTCCCACCTGGACCACCGTGCCCGCCGGAGCGATGCCGGTGACGGTATTGGCCTCCGGGTTGATAGACGTGATCTGAAGGTCCGCCACGACCAGCGTCTTCGTGATTGTGGTGTCGCGCGCCGTGATCGTCATTCCGGGCACGACGTCCTGTCCGTGCATCTGGCTGTTGAGCATTGCGTTGCCGTCAGCGCCGATCGTCACCGTGCGGGTGACGCCGCCGATGTCGCCGATAGTCACGGTAACCTCGCTCCCCGGTGTCCAGGTGTTGAGCATCACCTGGTCGTTCTCAATCCCCGCGTTCACCGTCGGCTGCGGTGCCTGCGCCTGGGACGAAGATGCGCCGAACCCCAAGATGACGCCGAGTACAAGTAGTGCCAGAAGCTGTGCCGGCCACAACTGCCGCACGGCTCCATTGAGGTCCCGAAAGGTTCCCATATAGGCCATCAGTGTCAGCCCCTCTCCGCAGTCGGCACCTAATCCGCAGGAAGAAGGACCCGCGGCTAGTTGCCGCGTTTGATCACTTTCATCATGCTTCCCCAACCGCCCGCGTCATCGGTGCCGCTGCTGATCCACGCGGTGTGAACTACTGAGGCGCTGAGGGCTTGCTCGGTGTTTCGATCGCACCTACCGCGCCGCGGAGCCTCACCCGACCTTCCACATTCACTTCTCCGATATCGCCTTTGCGAACCGCAACGAGACAAGATACTTGCCCTACGGCGAGGGGACGCTGCGCGCGGAGCCGTTACGCGACGCGCTGGCCGGCTTCGAGCGGGCGGCGACGGTCATCTCCGAGTCGCCCGACGAGCGTTCGAGTCAGGCGATCCGCTCGATCCTCGCCGACGTCGATGGAGCGAGCTCGGCGACCCGCGCCTCGTAGACGACCGCTTCGTCGTCGCGCCCACGCTCGCGATAGAAAGCGACGAATCGCTCGAGGACTTCGAGCTCGAGGATGGCGAAGCCGCTCCTATGTGTCTGGTCGAGCGCGGCGCGATAGAGCTCCTCTGCCTCGTCGTCACGACCTTGTGCAGCACGGACGACGGCATACGTCGCGGACACCGTGACTCCGTGGTGTGGATCGTCGGGTCGGACAGACTCCTTCACCTCTAGCGCCAATCGCTCCGCCTCTTCGATCTTGCCGAGCGCGGCGAGCGTCTCTGCGAGCGACGACTGTAGGTCGGGCAGGACGCCGCGATCGCCACGCGTCAACGTGATGCGAAGCGCTTCTCGGTAGAGCTTCTCCGCGCCCTTGTAGTCACGGCGCCGCCAGGCGACGTCACCGAGCTTCGAGAGCGCGGCCGCTACAAGCGGCTCGACGCCGAGCTCGGCTGCTGTCTGGCGGACCTCCTCGTAGACGGTCTCGGCGGCATCGAGCTCTCCCTTCACGGCCAGGAACCACCCGTACGAAAGTGTCGCGCCCGCCCGGGCGCGAATGCTGCCGCTCTCTCCGGCCAGCTCGAGAGCACGTGTGAGCAGAAGCTCCGCCTCGTCGAGCTCGAGGCGCACGATGTGGGTCTGGGCGAGCACCTGGGCAGCGATCGTTTGCAGGTCTTTCCGGCCGGCGTCGATCGCGAGCGCGTATGCCCGCTCCATATAGAGCACGACGTCGTCCATGTTCCCGTGCCAGCCACCGATCTGGGCTCGCGCAGTGAGGGCGTCGAACCGGGCGACCGGATCGTCCTTGCCGTCGAGAATGTCGAGTGCCTCGTCGACGAGAACCTGCGCCCGTCCGGCATCGCCGTCTCGCTTGAGCGCAGCTTCACCGAGCGCGGTCAACGCAAGCGCCTCCACCACCGGCTCGTCGAGTTCACGCGCCTGATCGCGCACCTTCTCCATCTCGACCTGCACCGCGGCGAAGTCCTGGAGCCTCCACGCAGCGCGCGCAGCGATGTACCGCGCACCGAGCGTCGGCCGAAGCTCGAGTGCACGCAGGCCGAGCTTGCGCGCGTTCGCATACGCCTCACGAGCGATCGCCCGCTTGGCGGCCTTGACGAGCGCGCCAGCCGTCTCGTCCGCGAGATCGTCGGGCGCCGCCCCTTCGAGCTCGGTGAGGAACTCGACGGCCTGGTCGAGGTGGTAGGCGCGGATCTCCACGAGCTCCTCGCCCGTTCGCTCTTCGAGCCACTGCGCAAACCGCGCGTGGTACTGCGCGCGCGAGAGCTTCGCCATGCCGGTGTAGGCGACTTCACGAATGAGAAGGTGCTTGAACCTATACGCCGTCTCGCCGGAAATCGACGAGCGCGGCTCGCGGAGGAGAAACTCGCGCTGCAGGAGGTCGTCGAGGAGCGCATCGATCCCCTCGACGTCCGGAGATAGATGCTCGAGTGCGCCTTTCCAGAAGATACGCCCGACGACCGAACCACGCTGGAGCAGCGTCTTGGCGCCGGGCGGCAAGTGGTCGATTCGGGCTGCGATGAGCGCCTGCAGGGTGTCGGGGATGCGATCCGCGGACCCGTTTCCCGACCCGCTCTCGACGAGCATGCGAATCGTCTCCTCGACGAAGAGCGGGTTTCCCTCGGTGCGCTCGAGGGCCTCTCGTGGAAGTGCGGTCGGCACTTCGCCTGACGTACCTGCGAGCTGCGCGAGCAGCTTTTCGACGAGCAACTCGCTCTCCTCCTCGGAAAGCGGCTCGAGCTCGATCGCGGTCGACCGAACGCGGCCACCACCCCACCCCGGCCGCGTCTCGAGCAGCTCGGGACGCGCCAGACAGACGATGAGGAGAGGTGCCCGAACATAGTCGGCCAGGTGCTCGACGAGATCGAGCAGCGGCGCCTCTGCCCAATGGATGTCCTCGAAGAGCAGGATCAGCGGCTGCACGTCCGCAATGCGCTCCATCACCCCGCGCGCAGCCCAGGCGATCTCCTGCTGGCTTCGCTCCCCGTCGAGCGCCTCCATGAGACCGGCGGCGAGGCCGAGCACGTCCGCAATCGAGTCCTCGGCGCAGCACTCGCGGAGCTTCTCGAATGCCTCTTCGAGCGGGTCGTCGTCGGAAATTCCGGCTGCCGCCTTGACCATCTCGGCCAACGGCCAGTACGTGACACCTTCTCCGTACGGCAGCGCACGTCCAACGAGGCAGCTTGCACGCTCCACGCCGTCGAGAAACTCTCGCGCGAGGCGGCTCTTTCCCACGCCAGGCTCGCCGTAGATCGTGAACAGATGTGCGCGACGGTCGCGGAGGCTCCGGTTGAAGGTGTTCTCGAGGAGCTCGAGCTCGGCTACCCGTCCCACGAGCGGGGCGCGTGGGCCAATCGGGCGCCCGGGGCCATCGAGCATGTCCACCACGCGCCAGGCACGAAGCGGAGCGTCCATGCCCTTGAGCTCGAGTGGCCCTGCGTCCTCGACGACGAGGCTTCCGGCGGCGAGTCGGTACGCGGTAGGCCCGACGAGGATCTCGCCGGGTCTCGCCGCCTGCTGAAGTCGGGCGGCCACGTTCACCGCCTCGCCGGTCACGAAGGTCGATTCGACGTCGTCGACGAGTAGTTCACCCGACTCGATCCCGATGCGCGCCTCAAGTTCGAGCTCGGCGACGGCCGTTCGCATGGCGAGGGCCGCCCGGGCAGCCCGTTGCGCGTCGTCTTCGTGCGCCTGCCTGGCACCGAATGCAGCCAGCACCGCGTCGCCGGCGAATCTCTCCACGACTCCGCCGTGAAGCTCGGCACAGTGTGAAACGGTCTCGAAGAACTCGGTCACGCGTCGGCGGACAACCTCCGGATCAGCGGCAGTGACCATCCTCGTCGAGTTGACGATGTCGACGAACAAGACCGTTGCCAGCTTGCGCTCCACTTCTGAAGTGTAGAAACGATCGCGAGGCCGGCTGGCATCCCAACTTGGACCCTCGGTATCTAGCATCTCCCCAATGCTCGACCCTGCCGTCTTCAAGGCGTACGACGTCCGCGGGCTCTACCCGTCTCAACTCGACGAGGACGGCGCCTACCGCATCGGACGCGCGTATGTCGAGCACTTCGAGCCGAAGACCATCGCAGTCGGGTGGGACATGCGTCTCTCGTCGCCAGGCATGGCCGGCGCTGCGATCGACGGAGCAGCCGACGGAGGCGCTGACGTGATCGAGCTCGGGCTCGTCGGTACCGAGATGCTCTACCACGCCGTGGCCGAGCTCGGACTCGAAGGCGGGATCTGCGTGACCGCCTCGCACAACCCGAAGGAGTACACCGGCATGAAGATCGTCCGGCGCGGCGCCCTTCCGGTCGGCGGAGACTCCGGCCTCGCAGAGATACGTGCGCTCGCCGACGCGGGCTTCGGCGAGGTCGAACGGCGAGGTGACGTTCGTCCGGAGGACGTCTGGGGCGGATTCGTGAGCAAGGTGTTGTCCTTCGTGGACGTCTCGAAGATCAGCCCGCTTCGCATCGTGGTGGACGCGGCCAACGGGATGGCGGGGCTCATGCTCCCGCCCGTCCTCGAGCATCTGCCCCAGCTCGACGTCGTTCGGTGCTACTTCGAGCCCGACGGGAACTTCCCGAACCACGAGCCGAACCCGCTCCTCCCTGAGAACCGAGAGTTCATCGTCGAGAAGGTTCGCGCCGAGGGCGCCGATCTCGGGGTGGCGTACGACGGTGACGGTGACCGCTGCTTCTTCGTCGACGACACCGGCGAGTTCGTGCCGGGTGACTTCGTGACAGCGCTCCTCGCGGAGGCCGTGCTGGAGGCAGCTCCGGGAGAGAAGGTGATCTACGACGTCCGCGCGAGCCGAGCCGTGCCAGAGACGATCGAGCGCGCGGGCGGTGTCCCCCTTGTCAATCGGGTTGGCCATGCGTTCATCAAACAGCGGATGCGGAAGGAGGATGCCGTGTTCGCGGGCGAGGTCTCGGCGCACTACTACTTTCGAGACTTCTCTCAGGCCGACACCGGCGTCGTGCCGTTCTTGCTGATGGTCGAGCTCCTTTCGCGGAGGCGTCGGAAGCTGTCGGAGATCCTCACGCCCTACCGGACCCGGTTCTTCCTGACGGGCGAGATCAACACGCCCGTCGCAGATGTTCCGCTGAAGCTCCAGGAGCTCAAGGAGCGCTACACGGCCGCAGGTGGACGAATCTCACACCTCGACGGCATCTCCATCGACTTCGACGACTGGCACTTCAACGTGCGGCCTTCGAACACGGAGCCGCTGCTGCGCCTCAACCTGGAGGCGCTCTCCGAAGAGCTGATGACCGCGAAGCGAGCCGAGGTTCTCGACCTGATCCGTGCCTAGATGACTGATCGGCCTGTGAGCGACGCGCTCGAGCTCGGCCGGGTGACCGACGAACGGCCGCCGTTCAAGTACTCGGCCCTCGCCCGCGTCTGGTTCTCGGACACGGATGCGCAAGGGGTCGTCTACTACGGGCGCTACCTCCCCTACTTCGACCACGCTCGCACGGAGTACCACCGCCACGTGGCGACCTTTCGCAGCGAAGGTGCGGAGTTCGTGATGCGCGCTCTCGAGGTCGAATACGTGGCGCCCGCCCGCTTCGACGACCTGCTCGAGCTCTT
>JAERMP010000078.1 GCA_016844515.1 Thermoleophilia bacterium
GGGCGCCGGTACTCGGCGGGATTTCGTCGCCCAAGTTGATCAGGCCGCAGTATAGGTAACGGTCACGCCGTCCTCGTGACGGAGGGCTGCACCCTCCTGAACGAGCCGCTCGGCGTGCGAGAGCGTCTCGGCGACTGCGAACCGCCGCCCGGCCGGTTGGAGCTTCGCTCCGAAGAGGTCGAACGAGAGCTCGTAGCCCGTTCTTGGCTCGATCCCGAGCGCGCCGACGGTCTCCTCGAGCCTGAGGCGGTGGTGCTCCTGGAGCTCACGAGCCCGCCCGGCGGGGTCCTCGATCAGGTCTCCGTGGCCGGGGAGCGCGATTCGCGGCGCGAGCTCGATCGTCCGGCCGAGCGCGGTGAGGTAGTCGCCGAGCGGATCCGGGCGGCTCGCGGGCCACAGCCCGACGGTCGGCGTGATCCTCGCGAGAAGGTGATCGGCCGCGATCAGCACATCGTCCTTGAGCAGGCAGAGCTGGCCGTCGGCATGCCCGGGAGCGGCGACGAGCTCCCAGCCGTCAACGTGCTCTCCGGCCTCGACGAGGATCGGGTCACGCTGATAGCGGATGAAGGGGCGATAGACCGAGCTCTGGCCCACGAGCTCAGCAGTGACGTCATCCGGCGTTCCGTGGAGGTGGAACCAGTCGAGCAGGCGCTCCGACCAGGCCGGATTCCCCCACACGAGCTCGCACTGTGCGTAGTCGAGAACGCCCTGATAGACGGGGGCGCCGGTCAGCTCGTGGAGGTCGGCCGCCGCTCCGACGTGGTCGGGGTGGAAGTGCGTGATGAAGATCGTCGCGACACGACCACCGGCCTGCGCGAGCTCGGCCGCCCAGGTCTCCTTCGCGTCAGGCAGCCCGACGCCGGTGTCGACGAGCGTCCAGCCGTCTTCCCCCGGGAGCAGATACGTGTGAACGTGGCCGGGCCGCGTTGGCATGGCGTAGATGGGGTGAGGACGTGATGATCCGCCGTATCGAGACGACGACGAGCGCGGTTGGGTCGTCTGCCGCCTGCTCTCGTTCCTCGACACGGCCTTCTTCGACGACGTCCGCCGATCGAAGGAGCGCTACGAGCACCCTGCGATCGAGCTCGTCGCGGAGCGCAACGGGGAGATCGTCGGCCTTCTCGACGCGGAGTGCGAGGAGGAGCCGGGAACCGTGTGTGAGGAGCGGCCGGGGCTCGGCGCAATATGCGTTGCGGTGGGCCGCGGAGCTCATCGAGCTTCCACCTTCGAGCTTCCTCGCTTAGCCCGCCGAACCGGATAGGGTCCTCCCACCCCGAGCAAGGAGGATCGCGTCATGAGCATCGTTGTCCGCTTCAGCCCCACGAACCTCACGACCGAGAAGTACGACGAAACCGTGCGACGGTTGGAGGAGGCCGGGGTGTGGCCTCCGGACGGTCTCGACTACCACGTCCTCTTCGGATCGGAAGGGAGCTTGCGGGTCAGCGAGATCTGGGACTCGCGGGGGCAGTTCGAGGCGTTCGGTGAGCCGCTGATGCCCATACTGGCCGATACGGGAATCGAGTTCTCCGGCGCTCCAGAGATCTTCGAGGTTCGCAACATCATCAAGCGCTAGCGCCCGGCAATCGCGAGTCGCACCCAGGGAACCGGGGCGTGGTCGCGCGCGTGGAGCGATGACCAGAGGAGGGCTCGAAAGGCCCGGGAACGACGCAGTTCCCGGGCTTGGGGATATGGCCGGGCAGGAGCCTGCCGATCCGCGCCGTAGAATCGACGACGTGGCCGACGAGATCACCTGCCTCATCGCGGACGACCACGAGGTCGTTCGCGAAGGCCTGCGTCTCGCACTCTCGCGCTCGCCGCGGATCCGCGTGATCGGCGAGGCGATCGACGGCGCGTCGGCAGTCGCGCTTACCTAGAGGCGACGTCCCGACGTCGTGATCATGGATCTCCGGATGCCAGACATGGACGGCCTCGAGGCGACCGAGAAGCTGCTCGAGAAGGTCCCGGGCACCGGCGTTCTCATCTTCACGGCCTACGGCGAGCGCTCGTTGCTCCAACGCGGCCTCGAGTCGGGCGCGCGAGGCTACATCCTCAAGGAGACCGCGCACGAAACGCTCTTGCGTGCGATCGAGAAGGTGGCAGCGGGCGAGACGTTCGTCGACCCGGGGCTCATGGCGGAGTTCGTGTCCGGCCAGGGCCAGGCCGACGTCCTCACGCCCCGCGAGCGCGAGATCCTGCAGTTGCTCGCCGACGGGATGTCGAACGTGGACGTTGCCGCAAAGCTCTTCATCAGCCAGGAGACGGTGAAGAGCCACGTTCGCCACATCCTCGCGAAGCTCGAGGCCGACACCCGCACCCAGGCGGTCGCCATCGCGCTCCGCGAGGCGATAATCGATTGACCTCGGACGACGCCGAACGCGCACTACTCGCTGAGCGGATCCTCACCGAGCAGGAGGAGCGGCGTCGCCTGGCGGAGCTCCTCCACGACGGGCCTGTTCAGCACCTCTCGGCTATCGCGCAGATGCTGGATGCCGGCCTAGCCAGCCTCCGAGACGGAGAGACGCAGCGAGCCGACGAGGTGTTCACTCGCGGTCTCGCGCTCGCCCGTGACTCGGCACGGGATCTCCGCGCACTTTGTGAAGATCTCGAGCCAAGGGTTCTCAGCGAGCTTGGTTTTTCCGCTGCAGTGGGCGCGCTTGCACGACGCCTCTCTTCTCGGCATGACGTCGAGATCGACCTGGATGTCGACCACGCGGACGAGCTTGGCGAGAACGCGCAGACGGCTCTCTACCAGATTCTTCGCGAGGCGACCGATCAGGCGCTTCGAAGGGGAGCGCCGACTCGGATCGAGATCTCCGTGCGGGCAACGGCAGCGGGCGGCGCCGAGCTCGTCGTCACCGACGACGGCCCGCCGGAACGACGAAGCGCAGTGCTGGAGGCGCTCGCCGACCGCGCCGCCACACTGAATGCGCGGTTCAGCTCAGAGGTGCGTTATCCGCGAGGCTCGACAGTGCGCATCGAGGTGCCTCCCTCCGCGGCTCGACGTTAGGATCGACGTCATGGACGACAACGGGCGGAACGGGTACCTCTTCTTCGTGTGGGCTCCGACGGGCTACACCATCGTCGAGCGAACTGGCGATCCACCACGCCCCGGGACCGAGGTCGAGGACGGCGAGCGCCGCTACCTCGTCAGCAAGATCGCGCCCTCGCCGCTTCCGGGCGATCGCCGCCCCTGCGTCTACTTGCTGCCTGCCTGAATTTCGTCAGGCGATCGGTTCGTTATGGACGTCGTTCTCGACGGCGTACTTGTCAGTGAGGGCGTTGATCTTCTCGGGATCCGGGAACGCGTAGTTGATCTCGACGAACGCGTTCCACTTGTCGGGCAGCGCGTCCTCGGGGAAAATCGCCTCAACCGGGCACTCCGGCTCGCATGCCCCGCAGTCGATGCACTCCTCCGGATCGATGATGAGGATCCGCTCGAACTCGTGGATGCAGTCGACCGGGCAGACGTCGACACAGGACTTGTCTTTGATGTCGGATGTCGATGCAGGGCTCGGCGATGATGTACGTCACGCGTGGCGAGTCTAGCCAGAGCGTCTGGCGGGGCAGACGGGTGTCGGAGACCTATTTCGCCGTGAGCTCGTCGACGAGCTCGGGGGCGCGCTCGACGAGCGCCGACTTGACGATGACCTGGTCGAAACCGGCCGCGTGAGCGCGCTGAAGACCAGACTTGTCGGTGTGGTTGGTGTATCCGAGGATCGGGATGTCGGGCCACGCGTCGACGACCTCGTCGGGCTCGACGCGCGCGATGTCGGCGATGACGAGATCGGGAGCATCGACGCTGTCGCTCGTGACGAGTCGATGGCCTGGAAGCAGCCCCTCCAGCTTTCCGCGGAAGAAGAGGTCGACCCCGACGAGCAGGATCGTCGACACGCGCTCGACGGTAGCACCCGCTGCGGACGCGGATAATCGCGCGCATGGGCCTCGAGCGGGGCATCGAGCTGATCCGCGCCGAGGCGTATTTCGAGGCGCACGAGGAGCTCGAGGACGATTGGCGCGAGGCGCCGGAGCCGGAGCGCGACTTCCTGCAGGGGCTCGTGCACGTCGCGGTCGCCTGGTACCACGCGGACCGAGGCAACCGCCCCGGTTGCGAGCGTCAGCTCGAGAAAGCCGAGCGGCGCCTGAGCGCGTACAGCCCGCAGCATCGAGGGGTCGACATCGACGTTCTACTCGAGGACGTCGCGCGCGCCCGCGAGCTGGTCGAGTCCGGCTCTCTCGAGCTTCCGCGGCCCCGGCTCTGATCAGAAGGCCGGCTCGAGCCCGAGCCACTCGAGAAAGCGGTTCAAGTACACGCGCAGCACGTAGAACCGCTCGAAGAAGAGCAATAGGCCGAGCGCAACCATGATCGCTCCGCCTCCGATTTGGATGGCGCGGTAGTGATCGCGCAGCCAGCGGAACGCCGACATCGATCGCGTGAAGACCGCACCGGCGAGAACGAACGGCAGAGCGAGTCCGAGCGAGTAGACGCCGAGGAGCACGGCGCCCTCGAGCACCGTCTCCGATGAGCCTGCGAGGACGAGAATGGCCGCGAGCACGGGACCGATGCAGGGCGCGGCACAAACGGCGAATGCTGCGCCAAGGAGGACGCGCGAGCCGCGGCTCCGTGCTCCGTGCACCAATCCTGCACCGAGTAGCCGCTCTGGCCACGGCAGAAGACCCATGAACGCCAGCCCGAAGACAACGAGAACGAAGCCTGCGATCCTCTCGAGGAGGAACTGATCGGCGAAGAGGCGGCCGCCGACGAGCGCTGCGCCCACGCCCAGGAGCACGAAGAAGGCGGTGAATCCGAGAACGAACGGCACGCTTGCGACGACGACGCGGCGAGCGGTTCCCGGCTGACCCAGCCTCTCGGCGTCCACGGCCGAGATCGCAGACAGATACCCGGGAACGAGCGGGAGGACGCAGGGCGCGAGGAACGAGACCATGCCCGCCAGGAACGCGACCGGAATCGCTGTCCAGCTCATGAGTGCCCCTTCAGGTGATGTTGCCCCGTCCCTGCCGCGCGAAAAGCAAGCCAGGCAAGGACGCAGGGAGCGCCCGTATTGGTTAATACGGGCGCGACTGAGGACGCAGCAAGGCGCCGCTTTGCAGCCGGCAGGGACTGGGAGGACATTGCCTGAAGGGGCACTTAGCCGTCGAATCGGGCGAGCTCTTCGTCGACGAGCCGCTCGAGCTGCGGATCGAGCGGCTGAGACTCATCCGGCGGCGCGCGCCGGCGACTCCACGACCGGATCAGCAAACCGACCGCGATCGCACCGACGACGAGAGCGCCGAGCGGGAGGAGCCACGCGAGAAGCCCGAACCCGCTCCTGGGAGGCGTCGCCAGCACCGCAGGCCCAAACTCGTCGACGAGCGCGTCCTTGATCTCCTGTTCGCTGTCGCCCGCGGCAATGCGCACGCGGATAAAGGCCTTCATTCGCTGCGCGATCGGCGCGCTCGACTGGTCGAGCGTCGTCTCGCAGACGGGACAGACGAGCTCGGCCTCGAGGTCGGCCGCGTTCGGCGGCCCTGCTGCGGCCACAGTTCCTCCTGCGACGAGGGCGACGACCGCGAGGACGACCACGCGGAGTCTCATCACGAGAGTGCCTGCTCGATGGCGACGCGAAGCCGGGCGCGATCCTCCTTCGCGTTGACCGCGCCTGCGAAGACCTCGACGACGTTCCCTTCACGGTCGAGGACGAACGTCTCGGGAAAGCCCGTCACGCCGTAGCCGCCGAGGGTGTCGCCCGGCCCGTCGTAGACGATCGGGAACGTCAGGCCGAAGCGCCTCATGAACCTGCGCGCATCGCTACGGAAGTCCTTCGCATCGAGACCGACGACGACGACGCCTCGATCTCGGTTCTGCTGCCACACCTGCTCGAGGAACGGCGCCTCGTCCTTGCACGGGATGCACCACGACGCCCAGACGTTGAGCACGACCGCCTGGCCCCGAAGCGACGAGAGCGTGAGCGCGCCCTCCCGATCGAGACGCTCGAGCGTGAAGTCAGGGGCCTGCGGGCGCTCGCCGCGCGCAGCGGCGGCAGCGAGATCGCCACCCTCCTCGGTGAGCAGGGTCCATGCGAGCAGGATGAAGAGCAGGACGACCAGGCCCACGGCTACGCCTTGAGCGACGAGCTTCGCGCGCCGCGCCAACGTCGCCGCTACCTGGCGATGATGAAGACGGGAGTCCCGATCTTCACGTGCTGGAACAGCCACTCGGCGTCAGGGATATGCATCCGGATGCATCCATGCGAGGCTGAGTAGCCGATCGATGCGGCGTCGGGTGTCCCGTGGATCCCGACGTACTGCGCCGAGATCCCCATCCACCGTGTTCCCAGCGGATTGCCGGGTCCCGGTGGGACCGGCTCCTCGCCGGCAGCCCACGGCGAGGGCGGCGGGTACCACCACGGATTCCGCCGCATGTTCACGATCTCGTAATTGCCGAGCGGCGTCGGGTACGCAGCCTGGCCCGTCGCGACTCCGAACCAACGGACGAATTTGGCGTCGACGAAGTACAGGAGCCTCTTCGATTCGCGAAGGATGACGACTGCCGTGTCGAGATCGAGCGAGGCCACCTTCGGCTTCAAGGTTTCGAACGCGAGACGAATCGGAGCGCGTGTGTTCCGCTGGAGCGCATAGCGAACCGCCCGGGAGCTCGCGAGCCGCTTGAGCAGCCGCCCTTCCTCCGACTCGATCGCTCGGGGCTTCACGCCGTCGAGCGCGAGCCGCGCGTCGACCGGCTTCAGATCGAGCTCGCGTCCGAGGCGATCGACAAAGGCGCGGACGCGTGTACGGGAGACCTCGACATCGAGCGGGACGTTTGCACCGGGCCGAGAGACGCGTGCTCGACGAACGGCCTTCGATACATTCGGGCGCGCGCCGAGCGCGCTCGGGGAAAGGCGGATCTTGCGAGTCGGGCTGACGACGAGGACGAGGGGGCGTGCGAATGCCCTCTGTACCACCTCGGTCGCCCGCTCGGGCATGAGACCGCCCACCTTGACGCCGCCGACCGTGACTCCGAACGCGATGGGAGCCGGAGGCGGCGGTGGCGGTGGCTCGATCGGCGGCTCGCTGGGCGGAGTCTCCGTCGTGGGCGGAGGATCGGTGGTCGTGACCGTCTGTCCGGGGTCGGCTCCGGCTGTTGCGGAGAGCGCGAACGCCGAGGCGAAGCCCACAAGCGCGCAGGCCGCAAGCAGCCCAGCACCGATTGCGCGAGCCCAGGTCCTCACGTTTCCAGTGTAGACGCGAAAATGCGCGGATCGTTGGTCACAACGGCATCGACACCCGCTTCTTCGACTCGAGCGAGGTCCTGCGGATCATCGACAGTCCACGTGACGACGGTGGCACCACGGTCGTGCGCTCGACGAACGGCCGCCTTGCCGACCAGCGAGTGGTGAAGAACGAGCACCGTCGCGCGGGACGCGGAGAGCACAAGCGGCGCGGCGAGCGGCGTAACCCTTCGCAGTAGCCCGAGTCCGACGCGCGCGATCGGAGCACCGCGTCCGCTCTCGGTGATCCCGAGCACACCCCGCGGGACCGTGATGCCCACGCGTATGCGAGGCTCGATCTTCGCGAGCCGTCGCACCGTGCGGAAGTGGAACGAGCTCACGAAGCTGCGCTGGAGCAAATCGAACCGGCGTAGCGCCGCGACGACATCGGCCTCCGTCCCGCGGATCTTGAGATCGAGATGCAGGCCGGTCTCGCCGGCCTCGTCTACGAAGAACGCGAGCCCCTCGCCGAGCGTCGGTACTTCCGGGCAAATCTCCCTGAGACTCTCGAGCGACCGGTCTCGCACCGTGCCGCTCGCGGCGCCGTGACTCACCTCGTCGAGGTCGTTCGAGTGCGCGATCACGAGCTGGCCGTCGCGAAGATCGAGGACGTCGAACTCGATGAGATCCACGCCCGTTTCGACCGCTGCCCGGAAGGATTTGAGCGTGTTCTCGGGTGCGAGAGCCGCCGCCCCTCGGTGGCCAATGCGGAGCGGCCGCCCATCGCGCCGCTCGAGTGAGATCACGGGTCCGGCCTCGTCGGCAGGTAATCCTCGTCGAGGCGGCCTCCCTCAGCGGCGTACGACACGATCATCCGGTCGGTAAGCCATTCGACCGGCGCTCGATCGTCGGTCCACACGCGCCCGCCGGCCTCGAGCGGCCGCGCATTGCGAGCGAGGAGCTCACGCAGCGAGGAGAGATCGTCAGGGCCCCTGCGGAGGCGACGCTCGATCTCGCTTGCGGCGAGCGGATCCGTCAAGCCGAGCACGATGGTGTTGAAGCGAAGCGCCGGCCAGGCGAGAACCTGCGGGAACTCGGCGGCGAGCGTCGACCCGACGGCGCGCACGAGCCGCTTGTCGTCCGGGACGGCCGCGACGTTGAGGGCGACGATCCCACCTGGGGCGAGGTGCTCGTGAACGAGGCGGAAGAACTCGCGTGTCGCGAGGTAGAACGGCACGTACGGCTGGCGGTACGCGTCGACGACGATCAGGTCGTACAGCCGATCGGTCGAGCGGAGGAAGGGGCGAGCGTCCGCGTCATGAACCGTGAGGCGCGGGTTTTCGTCCATCGCGAAGTAGCGCCGGCCGACGCGGCTCACCGCAGGGTCGAGCTCGACGCCGTCGATGTACGCCTCCGAGTAGTAGACGCCAAGCGCGCGAGCGGTCGTCCCGGCAGCGTTGCCGAGAATCGCCACGCGCGCGAGCGGATGATCGAGC
This sequence comes from Thermoleophilia bacterium, assembly GCA_016844515.1. The sequence goes on from JAERMP010000078.1 coordinate 8,702, forward strand.
AGCGGAGGGAGCGCGAGGAACGCGTCCCACACGCCCCCAGTTAGCACGGAGTCGGGTCGCCAGACGGAGTGCACCGCGACGCCCTCGTTCAACGAGAGGAGGCGCCGGCCGTCCGCTCGCTCGACGACCTGGATGTACTGGTGGTACGACGTCTCCTCGTGCAGGAGACCTGCCTCCGCCTTCACCGCGCCGGGCGGCACGGCCGCGAGCGCCACCAGGGCGGCCGTGACGACGAGGTACCGAGCGCCGAGCAGAAGGCACGACGAGGCGGCGAGGAGCGCCGCGATAACGATGAACGTTCGTTGCGTTCCCAGTGCAGGAATGAGCACGAGCGCGGACAGGAACGTGCCGAGGAGCGAGCCCGCGGTCGACAACGCGTAGAGCCGCCCAGCAACTGCTCCGGCGGTCTCGATGGACGAGACGGCGAGCCTGATTGCGAACGGCGACACGATGCCGAGCAGCACGACCGGCGGCGCGAAGAGTAGGAGCACGGCCACGAAGCTCCCGATGACCGCACCCGCCGAGGCGTCATCCAGGCCCTCGACCGTGAGATCGAGGAACGGCTTCGCGACGAAGGGGATCGCCGCAACGCAGACGGCCGCGACGAGGACGATGGATCCGAGGAGCGATGGCCGCGGTCGTCTGTCAGCGATCCGGCCACCGAGCCAGTACCCCAGGGCGAGCGCGGCAAGAACGATCCCGATGAGGTTCGCCCACACAATGGTCGACGACCCGAAGTACGGCGCGAGCAGGCGCGATGCTGTTATCTCGGTCGCGAGCGCTCCGATCCCCGCGCCGAAGACGAGCGCTCCGAGCGCGAGGCTGCCCGGCCTCTCCACCACCGGCTCAGCCATCTACAGGCCGAAGACGCGCTCGATCTCGCCGAGCGTGCGCGCTGCGAGCACAGCAGCAACCGCGACGACGAGCGCGAGCACGAACCAGAACCGCAAGCTCGCCCACCGCTTCTCGCGATGTCGCTTCGCCTTGGCCGCCCGCCGGGCGCGATGGAGCCGATACGACCGCTCGACCGCCTCGGGATCGAGCGGGGGCTCCTCCTCGGAAGCTGTCACGGGAGCGGTCGTCGGTGCGAGATGAGCCACAGAAGGGATTCTAGAAACAGATTTCCGCACTGTGCAGGCTGTCCAGCCGGTGCGAAGTCATATTCTTCACTCGATGGAGAGTCCCGAAGGACGCAGTCGCATGGGTTTTGCCGGCGCCGGAGGCCTTCCGGGCCTCGGCGGCCGGCTCACGTTTCTCCTGGGACTTCTCCTCGCACTATCCGCGCTCACCGGCTGGTACACGGGTGAGGGCCAGGGAACAACCGTCTCGGTGATCGGCTGGCACACGGGCACGATCGGCAAGATCGTCCTCTTCCTGGGACTGGCGACGGTCCTGCTCATGGTGCTTCGAGAGGTCGGCGTAGCAATGCCCGCAGCTGTCCCCGAGAGCCTCGCCACGATCGGCATCGGCTCCGTCGCGACGATTCTCATCCTCGTTCGGCTCATCTCGATCCCTGACAGCTTCTTCTTCGCGAGTCGCGGAATCGGCATCTGGATCAGCCTGGCCTGTGCGATCGGGATCATCCTCGCCGGGCTACTCGAAGCCTCCGAAGAGCTCTAACGCCCAGAGGAGGCTACGGCGCAGTAACGGTCACGGTGACCGTGCGGATGGGCCCCTGCTGCGGAAGTGGGGTGAGCGTTCGAACGCTCGTGACTGTGCCGCTGTCCTCCGGTCGCTCGTCGAGCGTCCGGGCGAACGCGATCCCGAGGAGGAACGAGAGCGCAAGTGTGACGCCGATAAGCAGCGCGCGAACGACCGCTCCCCGGCGACGGGTACGCGTTCGCCGCTCCCGGCTCGGCCGTTCGAGCATGCTCACGGCGCGTAGTCCACGGCGCCACGGGCATAGAGGTGGAACGCGGCGCCCTCGACGAGCGACATCGTGCGCGGCCAGTCTGGAACCTCGGCTTCCGCAAGGGCGCTGCGCGCCCAGACGTCCGCGCGGACGTACTCGTTCGCGAGCTCGCGAAGCGTGAAGGTGCCTCCCAGCCGACGACGCAGCTCGCTCAGGACCGCCTCGAGCTGTCGGCGCAGGTCGTCCTCCCTCGCGGGGTCGTGCGCGGCATCCACGAGACCCCGATATGCATCCTCCCACTCGAGCTTCGCGCTCAGGACGTCGGTCGTCACGAGGGCGCAGACTAGCTCGCGCAAGATCGGAATCAGCTCGCGCGGATCCCGCTCGCGCCAAATCCCTGAAGGCAGCCGCTTCGCGGTTGCGGCGCTTCACTCCTGGATCAGCGCTCGCTCGAGTCTCAGAGCGCCTCCGAGCAGCACTCACCCACAGGCCACGGGGGCAGAACCTCCGCAAGGATCCGCTCGCCCAGGAGGTAGCCGGGTCGAGCCAGCGCGTAGGCGGCGTGAGCGTGGAGGCACTTGAGATGCTCCGGCGCTCGTGCGCCTCCAATCCCGAGATCGAGCGACGCGCCGGCATCGGACTCTTCGCCTTCGCCACCGAGCTCGCGCCGGATTCGACGCTGGTCGTCGGTGGCGCGCGCCAGCGACGCTGCAAGGACGGCGTCCGCCGCTGCCGTCCGGCCCCAACGCTCGACGCCTCCCGCTGCTTCGAGTCGCGCGAGCGCTGCGACGAGATACGAGCACGTGAGGTAGTACATCGTCGGGAACGGCTCGCCGTTCACGTCATAAGGAGCCTGCTCGGTGACGGCCGGCAGGCCGAACGGGCAACGAACGGCGACCCGCCGAAACGCGCGAGGCTGTCGCCCGAGTTGCCGCGCCACCACGGCTCGGTCATTCATGAGTGAAGACTAGTCCTGCGCAAGACCGGAATCTGCGAGCGCAGATTCCGGTCGCTGGTTGATGCTGGGGGAACCTCCCGGTTCCCCCAGAACCCCCTCCACTGGTCCGCTCCGCGGACAAGGCGCTCCGCGCCTTCCCTGAAGGCGGCCGCTTCGCGGCCGCTACCGCCGCTTCCACTCAGCCGTTACGAGCGGCGGTCTCGCGACGCGCTGCGCGCCTGCCGCCAGGCCGGGATGCCCTTGACAACGAAGAGCTGCTCTCCCGGCTTGACGTAGCCGATCCGACGAGCTTCGCGTTCGGTCGCTTCGATGCTCGTCGAGTTGACGAGGCGCAGCTCAAGCTGCGCGCGGGCGATCCTCAACGTCTCGACCTCGGCGCGTCGCGCAGCCAGATCACTTCGTGTCTCGAGGTAGGACGCGAGCGGTCGGTAGTACAGATAGACGGCGATTCCGAGAATGGCGACGGCCCAGAGCAGGCGAAGCCGCCGCCGCCGCACGCGCGGCCGCGCTTTCTTGCTCCGCGTGGGAGCCTTCTCCGTCGCCCTCCCTGCCATCACGCCAGGTTCAACACTCGGCGCCTCGCCCATTCTCGTGCTCGGAATCCGCCTTGTAACAGTCTGTTTCTTGGGCCCTAGGCGATGTTCACCGCGGTGCCGGCGGTGAGGACGACGCGGTCGCCCGCTGCCACGATCCCGGCTTCGCGAGCAGCCTCGATCGAGTGCCGCCAGAGGTCGTCGACGTCGCTCGACTCGGGTATCTGGAGCGGAGTCACGCCCCACTCGATCGCCATGTGCTGGAGCGACGTGACGACGTGGGTGAGGGCGACGACGGGCCTTCGAGGACGCAGGCGCGCCACCGCCGACGCCGTGCGACCGGTGAAGGTGGGAACGAGGATCGCCTTCGCGCCGAGCGCCTCCGCGAGATCGCATGCCGCATTCGACATCGCGCGACCCACCGTCGGCTGTTCTGCGGCGGCCGGGAGCTGATGGCGGTAGCCGAGGCTCGGCTCGACGGCCCGTGCGATGTTCGCCATCGTTGTGACCGCCTCGAGGGGGTACTCCCCGACGGCGGTCTCAGCAGAAAGCATCAGCGCGGACGTCCCGTCGAGGATCGCGTTCGCGACATCGGAGGCCTCAGCGCGGGTCGGTTCCGGTCGGTGCACCATCGTCTCGAGCATCTGGGTCGCAGTGATGGCCGGCTTCCCTCGATCGAGCGCCTCGAGGATGATCCGCTTCTGGAGGAGGGGAACCTCCGCCGCGCCGATCTCGACCCCGAGATCCCCGCGGGCGATCATGACCGCGTCTGCCACGTCGAGGATGGCGTCTAGTGCCACCACGGCCTCTTTCAGCTCGATCTTTGCGATCACCCACGCCTGCGATCCGGCGGCCTCGATTCTGGCTTTCAGCGCAGCGACGTCCACGTGCGTGCGGACGAACGACTGAGCGACGTAGTCGACACCCAGCTCGAGCGCGAAGTCGAGATCCGCGAGATCCTTCTCCGTGAGGGACGGAACGGGCAGGGGGACACCGGGAACGTTCACGCCCTTGTGCGGCTCGACCACGCCGGCCGTGACGACGCGGCAGAGCGCCCTGGCTCCCTCGACGCGCTCGACGCGGAGCCGAACGAGACCGTCGTCGATGAGGATCTCGTCGTCGGGCTCGAGCACCGATCCCAGCACGTCGGGCGCGACCGGGAGATCTCCCTCGCGACACGACTCCTCCCCGGCGACGGCGATCGCGTCGCCGGCCTCGAGCTCGATCGGAGCGTCGAGGTTTCCGATCCTGATCTTCGGGCCCTGCAGATCCGCGATCAGCGCGAGCGACCTTCCGGCCGATGCCTGGACCGCCCGTACAAGGCGAGCGTTCTCGCGGTGCTCTTCGTGGGTGCCATGCGAGAAGTTCAACCGCGCGCCGTCCATGCCTGCCTCGACGAGGCGACTGAGGGTCTCCTCGTCGCTCGACGCCGGGCCGATCGTGGCGACGATCTTCGTCCTGCGGTCGTGTCGGACCATGCCTGCCAGGCTACCGCGCCTTGAAGGCGGCGAATCCGGGATACACCGCTTTGTCACCAAGCTCTTCCTCGATCCGGAGAAGCTGGTTGTACTTCGCCACGCGATCCGTCCGAGACGGCGCGCCGGTCTTGATCTGGCCCGCGTTCATCGCGACTGCGAGGTCCGCGATCGTTGTGTCCTCGGTCTCGCCCGAGCGGTGGGAGATGACGGTCGCATACCCGGCGCTCTGCGCGAGCTCGATCACGTCGAGCGACTCGGTGAGCGTGCCGATCTGGTTCACCTTCACGAGGATCGCGTTCGCGACGCCTTCGGAGATCCCGCGGCGCAGGAACTCGACGTTCGTGACAAAGAGGTCGTCACCGACCAGCTGGACGCGGTCGCCGATCGATTCGGTAAGCGACTTCCAGTCGCCCCATGCGTTCTCGTCGAGCCCGTCCTCGATCGAGACGAGTGGGAAGCGGTCGACAAGCGAGGCGTAGAAGTCGATCATGGCTCCGGGGTCGAGGGTACGACCCTCCCCAGGGAGCTCGTAGCTGCCGTCGCGGAAGACCTCGCTCGCCGCCGGGTCGAGCGCGATCCCGACCCGCTCGCCATGCCCCGCGCGCTCGGCGGCCTCGAGGATGGCTGCGATCGCCTGCTCCGTCGACTCGAGATCCGGTGCGAACCCACCTTCGTCGCCGACGCCCGTCGCGAGGCCACGCTCGTGGAGCACCGCCTTGAGGTGGTGAAACACCTCCGTGCCAATACGAAGCGCTTCCGAGAACGTCGACGCGCCTGCCGGGACGACCATGAACTCCTGCAGGTCGAGGCGATTCTGGGCGTGCGCGCCTCCGTTGATCACGTTCATCATGGGCACCGGCAACGTGTGGGACTCGGGCCCGCCGATCCACCGGTACAGGGGTACTCCGGCATCGGCTGCCGCTGCTTTCGCCGCGGCGAGCGAGCAGCCGAGGATCGCGTTTGCCCCCAACCGACTCTTGTTCGGAGTCCCGTCGAGCGCGATGAGCAGGTCGTCGAGCACGCGCTGATCAGCGGCGTCGACCCCACCGAGCGCGGCTGCGATCTCCCCGTTCACGTTCGCAGCCGCAATGAGTACGCCCTTGCCCAGGTACGCACCGGCATCGCCGTCGCGGAGCTCTACGGCCTCGTGCTCACCCGTGGATGCGCCGGACGGCACCGCCGCCCGCCCGAAGGCCCCCGACGCGAGCCGGATGTCGACCTCGAGGGCGGGGTTGCCCCGCGAGTCGAGGAGCTGGCGAGCGTGAACGTGGGCGATCGCGCTCACAGACCAGCCCCTGGCCTGTGAGCGTGGATGGGTGTGG
>JAERMP010000246.1 GCA_016844515.1 Thermoleophilia bacterium
AGGCGCGTCGTCGCACACACAAGCAAGCGTCGGTTCCGCGACCAGAAGCGCCGCGACGACCGCGATCACGAAGATGAGAGCCTTCACGCCAAGTAACAGTCTGGTACTTGGCGAGATTGACGCGGCTTGCTCAAACCTCGATGAGCAGCGCGTCGCCCTGGCCGCCGCCGGAGCAGATCGCTGCGAGGCCGAGCCCGCCCCCTTCGCGCCGGAGCTCGTGCACCATCGTCGCCACGATACGGCCCCCTGACGCGCCGATCGGGTGCCCGAGGGCCACCGCGCCGCCGTTGACGTTCACGATGTCCTCGTCCACGCCCAACATGCGCGTGGAGTTCTTGGCCACGGACGAGAAGGCCTCGTTGATCTCGACGCGCTTCACCTCGCCTATCGACTTACCCGCCGCCGAGAGGACCTGCTCGCCGGCGCGCGCGGGCGTCCGCGCGAGATACGCGTAGTCGTCGGCCACATAGGCCTGGGCGAGAATCGTCGCAAGAGACTCGATCCCTCTGCGCTTCGCAAACTCCTCGGAACACACGACCACGCAGGAGGCGCCGTCGTTCACACCGGGAGCGTTGCCGGCGGTCGTCGTCCCCTCGGGATCGAAGACCGGCTGCAGCGAAGCCAGCTTCTCGAGCGTCGTATCCCGCTGCTCCTCGCGCGAGATGCCGAGCTCGCGCGACACCTTCGACGCCTGCTCGACCATGTGCAGGCCGTCGAAGGTCGAGGTGAGCCCGTCGTAGACCATGTGGTCGATCACCTCGCCGTTTCCAATCCGATACCCGAAGCGCGCCTTCGGAAGGAGGTACGGCGCGTTCGACATGGACTCCATCCCACCGGTGACGACGACGTCATGCCCACCTGCCCGGATCATCAGGTCGGCGATCTCGATTGCGCGGATCGAGGAGGCGCACACCTTGTTGATCGTGTCAGCGGGGACCTCCTTTGGGATGCCCGCGCCGACTGCCGCCTGCCGCGCGGGTGCCTGGCCCACGCCCGCCTGGAGCACCTGACCCATGATCACGTACTCGACTTCGTCCGCGTCGATGCCGGCGCGGTCGAGCCCCGCGCGGATCGCGATCGCGCCGAGCTCGGTCGCGGGGACGGCCGCAAGGCCGCCGCCGAGACGGCCGAAGGGCGTGCGAACAGCCGAGACGATGACGGACCGGGTCACGAACCCAGCCTAGCCACCGCGGCCTTGCTCCCGGGGTCAGACCCGGGGTCAGACCCCGTCGCTGGCAAACTCGAAGCGTGCGCGTGCTCATGGTCGACAACTACGACTCGTTCACCTACAACCTCGTGCACCTGCTGGAGGAGCTCGGAGCCGAGGTTCTCGTACGCCAGAGCGACGCGATCACGCCCGAGGAGGCGGTGGCACTCGCGCCCGACCGTCTCGTGGTCTCGCCAGGCCCGGGACGCCCAGCGGGCGCCGGCCGCTCGATCGAGCTCATCCTCACTCTTGGGCCGACGACCCCCACGCTGGGCGTTTGCCTCGGCCACCAGGCGATTGTCGAGGCGTTCGGCGGCGAGGTCGGGCAGGCGCGAGCGCTCCTACACGGGAAGGCGAGTCATATCAGCCACGACGGGCGAGGGATCTTCACGGGACTTCCGGCCGACCTCGACGCGGGTCGTTACCACTCCCTGGCGGCCGTTCGAGTTCCGGGAACGCTCGAGATATCCGCCCGAACCGCCGACGGCGAGGTGATGGGGGTGCGACACCGGACGCTCCCGATCGAAGGCGTGCAGTTCCACCCGGAGAGCGTGCTCACACCCCACGGGCGGCGGATGCTCGGGAACTTCCTCGACACCGTCCTGTCGGAGTCGTAGGATGACTCCACCGTGGCCGTCACGGTGGAACAGGTGCCATCCCTCCTGCTCGACGAGCACTATCGGATCGTCGAGGTGGGTCCGTCTGCCCAGGCGACATTCGGCCCGCTGCTCGGGCGGAACGTCCTCGAGAGCTTCCCGGACGCGACGAGCCTCTACCGACCGTACTACGAGAAAGCCCGCGCGACGGGGGAGGTCGTCGAGTTCGCGCAGTACTACGACGGCTACGTGATGCTGATCAAAGCGGAGCCTGTCGAGGACCGTCGGCTGGCCGTAACGTGGGAGATCCTCGGGATGCTCGACACGATGAACCTCGATGCGCTCCGCTTGTCGTTGGGTCGCATCCTCGCCAAGCTCGAGGAGCACGAGAAGCGCGCCCGGCTGGAGCGCGGACGGGAGTTGCTGCGTCTCATCGAGGGGGGCGCATGACCGAGATAGCGGCTCCGGACACCGTAGGTGCCGCGACGCCCGGCGGGGACTACTACGTCCTCGACGCCAAGGACACGATCGTCCATGCGAGCGCGGGATGTGTGTGGATGCGACGCCACCTGGGTCACACCGTCTGGGAGTGCATGCCGCTCGCCGAGATCATGTTTCGACCTCGCTTCGAGGAGGCGCGGCGCACAGCTCGCGAGGTCGAGTTCTGTGTCTTCTACGCTGGAGTGCTGTCACAGATCAGAGCAGTGCCAGCAGGATCCAACCTCACGGTCTTCGTGACGCACCTCGAGAACCTGAACGTCAGGACTCTCGCGACGCTGACAGCGAGTCTGAACCGGATCGAGGCCGCGCTAGCGACTCAAGCGTCCGCGCCACTCGATCTACCAGCTCCCGCGTCTCCGCAAGCTCTTCCCTGAGCGCGGCCAGCTCGACGGCGTGCGCTGTGGCGGCATCCGGCGCACGAACAAGATCACTCACCGTCGTCTCGGTGATCTCAGCGATCCGCCGCAAGCGCGGAAGCGTCGGGTTCGTGACTCCGCGCTCCCAGCGCGACACGGTTATCGACTCGACGCCAAGCGCCTCTGCGAGCTGTTTCTGGGTCAGGCCAGCGCTACGCCTCGCCGTGCGCAGTCTCCCCCCCACTCCGCCGCCTGCCTCGTGGGTATCCAACCTGAGTGCCCTCATATCACACCCGGCGGTCGGCCGCATCGCCAACCCTTGCACCTACCGGTCCTTCAGCCGCACGCGCTTCCCACACCGGTCGCAACGCTGATAGCGCTCAGTAAGGAAGAACGGCCTCCGTCGACGGGGCAGACGATGGCCGAGGATTCGGCAGCGAAGCTTCACTCGGAGGGGCCGACCTTGACGAGCATCTTCCCGATGTTCTCACCGCGCAACAGGCCGAGGAACGCGAGCGGCCCGTTCTCGATCCCCTCGACAACGGTCTCGCGGTAGTGAAGCTTGCCGTCGCGGACCCACTCCTGAGCCTTCGCGTGGAACTCGCCGAAGCGGTCGAAGTGGTCGCTCACGATGTATCCCTGGATCCGGAGCCGCTTCGTGACGACCATGAACATGTTCCGGGGCCCTGGCGTCGGCTCGACGTCGTTGTAGCGCGAGATCGATCCGCAAGCGGCGACACGACCGCCGCGTCGAAGCGCGCCGATCGCAGCCTCGAGATGGTCGCCGCCGACGTTGTCGAAGTAGATGTCGATCCCGTCCGGTGCAAGCTCGGCGAGCGCCTCTCTGACGCGTCGCTCGTGATAGTTGAACCCTTCATCGAAGCCGAGCTCGCGAAGCCAGTCGAGCTTTTCCTCCGAGCCGGCACTCCCGACGACGCGACAGCCCGCGATCTTCGCCATCTGTCCGACGGTGCTCCCCACGGCACCCGCGGCACCCGAGACGAAGACGGTCTCACCCTCTTTCGGCTCACCGAGCTCGAACAGCCCGTAGTACGCCGTCAGCCCGGGCATGCCGAGCACGCCGAGAGAGGTCGAAACGGGCGCGACCGAGGGATCGATCATGCGGAGACCGGAGCCGTCGGACAACGCCCACTCACGCCACCCGAGCCCGTGAACCACCCAACTCCCTTCCGGGTGGGTCGCAT
>JAERMP010000247.1 GCA_016844515.1 Thermoleophilia bacterium
GCACGACGCGCGACGCCGCGTCGAGCAGGAGCTGGTCGCGCGGCGACATGAGGTCGGCCCGGAGCAGGAACACACCACCGCGTTGCCAGGGCTGCACCTGCCCGGTCGCCTGGCTCGCGCGCACCATGTCCTCGAAAGATTCCTGGAGACTCTGGGCGTACGAAGCACCGCTTGCGTTGAGGATCACCAGGTCGGCGGCGATCCCCTTCATGCGCCAATACTCGCGCGCGCGTAGGAGCTGGCGCACGAGGTCGCGCTCCTCGTCCCGCTCGATGCGAACCAGGGCGATCGGGAGATCGCCCGAGATGCCGTAGGGCCAGAGCCCGGACGCGCCGCTCTGATTCGAGGCCAGCACCTCCTGCGCCGCGCGTGACGAGGGATCGGCGTACAGCAGACGATTGGCGAGCCGCTGGTAGAGATGCGCCTCGTCCTGACTGATGCGCAGGTGGTGCAGCTGTACCTGCGCCTGCGTCCAGGCCAGCGAGCTCTCCCGTTCGAACGTGGCCGGCTGGCGGTACTTCTCCGCGATCTCGAGCGCCTCGCTCCGGGACGGCGCCACGAGCGTCGTGAAGACGACTCGAACCGTCCGACCGCGCGGGATCGCGAGCCGCTGCCGAAGGCTCACGATGGGGTCGAGAACCGTTCCCGCCGTGTTCGAGAGCGGGCCTCCGTCGTTCACGGAGAGCGGCGACCGGATCCCGCGGCCTCGGCCCAGAAAGCGCGCGCGGTCGCTTTCGTACTGCAGCGGCGCCGCCGGCTCCCCCTCGACCGCCGCCAGGTGAGCGAGCCAGAGCTGGGGCTCGTCGGCAGAGCGCGGGCGTCGCGTCGCGAGCAGCGTCTCGGCCTCGGGCACGAACTCCGTCTCCACGAAGAGGTTCGAGAAGGCGGGGTGGGCCTCGTCCGCGCCCCGCGGCGCGAGCACGACCTCGGCATAGGAGGTGAAGTCGATCTCGCGGTCCCGGCTTCCGACGTTGGTCACCGTCAGCTGGCGGAGCTCGGCGTCGTCCTCGGTCGAGACCACGACCTCGAGCGTGATCGCAAGGGACCGATCTCGCTGCGTGATCTTGGCCCGGTCCTCGGAGTACACGACATCGTAGTCCTCCACTTCCACGCCGCTCGGCTGGAAGCCGGCCGACCACAGCTCGCCGCTCCGGGTGTCGCGCAGGAAGACGAAGGTGCCCCAGCAGTCCCGTGTCGTGTCCTCGCGCCAGCGGGTGAGCTCGAGACCGTTCCACTGGCTGAAGCCGGAGCCCGCTGCGGTGAGCATGACCGTGTAGCGGCCGTTGGACAGGAGATGCGTGCGGGGGGTGATGTCGTGCGGCGATTCGAAGCGGCGTAGGGTCGGGAGCACGAGGTCGCGCACGAGCGGCGCCGCCTGCACCTCTTCACCCCGGGGCCGCGTCACGGCCACCGAGCGCGGCGTCCGTTCCTGCAGCAGCAGCTCTGCCGCCTGGACCATCGGATGCGAGTGAAAGCGCCTCCGGGTCAGGCCGTCGTGCACCACGTTGCCCAGCGAGACGAGGAGCATCCCCTGGTGGTGCGCCATGTAGCTCCGCACCACGACCACGCGCGTGTTCTCCGGCAGGTTCGACGGTGTGTAGTCGAGTGATTCGTAGAACCCGTAGACGCCGCGGGCTCCGGCTTGCTCGAGCCGCGTGAAGTTGTCGAGCGCGGCTCTGGGATCCAGCATCGCGGCGAGCGCCGTTGCGTAGGGAGCGACCACGACGTCCTCGAACAGCCCGCGCTTGAGGCCGAGACCGGGCACGCCGAAATCCGAGTATTGATAGGTGAGCTCCACGTCTCGAACGTTGTGGGCCGATTCGGAGACGCCCCAGGGCACGGAGCGCTCCTCGCCGTACTGGATCTGGCGCGCGACCACGAGCCGGCAGGTGAGATCGAGCAGGCTGCTCGCGGGCTGCCGCATCACGAGCAGTGGCATCAGGTACTCGAACATGGAGCCGGACCAGGAGACGAGGGCGGCCCCGCGCCCGACGGGTGTGAGCGCCCGGCCCAGCAGAAACCAGTGTCGCGGCGAGACATCGCCCTTGGCGATGGCCACGAAGCTTCCGAGCCTCGATTCGGAGGCCAGCAGGTCGTAGCAGTTGGGATCGAGCTTCCCCTCCGGCGTGCGATAGCCGATCGCGAACAGCTTGCGCGAGGGGTCGAACAGGAACTTGAAGTCCATTTCCTGGACCATCCGTTCCGCCCGGACGGCGATCGCGGAGAGCCGGTCTGCGAGCTGCGGCGCTCCGGGCTGCGGGGGCCGCGCGGCTGCGTCGAGGTCGCGCGCGTGGCTCGCGACGCAGTCCAGAACGCTCGTCGCCCAGACCACGACTTCGGATCGAGCCTCGGGGCCGGCGTCATTCGCGAGCGTTCGAGCGATGTCCAGCAGGTTCTCCGCCTGCCCGGTGAGCTCCCCGAGCCGGCGCACCCAGCCCGGCAGCGACGTCGGGGGATCCTCGAGGGCCGCCTCCATCGCCTCGGCCGCCTCGCGCAGGTGCGCCGCAGTCACGGTCTGCGTCCGTCGCGGCCGCTCGGCCTCCGCCTGCGACTCGCGCAGCAGCTCGAGCGCGTCTCGGATCCCCGCGAGGATCTCCGGGCCGAACAGCGGGCGCTGCAGGCGCTCGTGGCACGCCTGCGCCACGGCGATCAGGTGCCCCGCCAGATTTCCGCTGTCGACGGTGGAGACGTAGATGGGATCGAGCGGCCGCAGGTCCTGCGTGTCGTACCAGTTGAACAGGTGGCCTCGGAAGCGGCGCAGCACCGACAGCGTCTCGAGCGTGTCCTCGAGCCGCTTCGCCATGTCGAGGACGCCGATCGTGCCGAAGTCATGGGCGACCGTCGTGCTCAGCAGGTAGAGGCCGATGTTCGTCGGCGAGGTGCGGTGCGCGATGACCGGCTCGGGGTCTTCCTGGAAGTTGTCCGGCGGGAGGAAGTTCTCGGCTGCGACGACGAAGGTCTCGAAGAAGCGCCAGGTGCGGCGGGCGATGAGCCGCAGGGAGCGCGTCTCCTGCTGCGAGAGAATTTGCGCCTCGGCGAGCTTCGGCGGCAGGCTGATTCGCCAGGCGATGAAAGGGGAAAGCCCCCACAGCAGGACGAACGGCGTGGCCACGAGCCAGGCCCCGGTCTGGCTCAGGATGACGAGCAGGCCCATCGACAGGGCGACGACGACGCCCCCGCCCAGGTGCTGGTAGAACGCACGGAGCCGGAGATCGGCGCCGTACCCCGATTGGTCGGCCGGAACCCATTCGAGCAGGTTCCGTCTCGTCACGAGGAGCCGCAGCAGCGTGCGCACCACGGCGTCCGCGTTGAGCCAGGCCTGGTGGGCGAGCAGGGTGATGGCCAGGAACGCTTGCGACAGCGCCACGAACAGGTCGTGGCCGACGGCGCGCAGGTGGCTGCGCTTGGAGATGCCCCAGCGC
>JAERMP010000079.1 GCA_016844515.1 Thermoleophilia bacterium
CCATCTACGGAGCGAGGAGGAGCTCGAACTCCAGCTCGCGCAGCCGGCCACCCGAGCAGAGGCCGCGTACTCCATCGCCCGCGTCCTCGAGCTGGACGACGGGGAGGTCGAGGCCGTTCGTAGCGCCGTAGCAGGCTTCGCGCTCCCGTATCTGACGGAGTGGCAGCGCACGGTGCTTGCACGAGCGCTCCGGTTCGTCGGTTCGCCGTATGTCTGGGCGGGCTCGTCCGAGCGCCCTCAGCAGCTGTTCGGAAGGACGCTGCCGGGCGGCTTCGACTGCTCTGGGTTCGTGTGGCGCGTCTACAAGCTCGAGCCGTTCGCTGGGGCACCCGCGCTCGCGCAGGTGCTGAGGGGGAGGACGAGCTACGCGATGAGCGGAGAGGTCGCAGCCGCGACTCGACTCACCCGCGATCTGCTCCAGCCCGGCGACGTCGTGTTCTTCGGCTCACGCGGCCCGCGCTCGCGGACGAGTGAGGTCGGGCACATGGGGATCTATGTCGGGAGCGGCTGGATCGTCCACTCGTCACGTTTCGGAACGACTCTCACGCCGATGACCGGCTGGTACGAGACCAGCTTTGCGTGGGGCCGCAGCCCGCTCGCCGAGGCCGGCGTCTCGTAGCGACTCCGACGCGCCAGCGTCCCCACTTGTCCACCCGCGATGTGTAAGGCTCCGGGTACGAGGTCGCCGGGCCGCTCGTGGGTGGGCCATGTCGGTGTCGCGGCGGCCGGATTGGAGACAAATGCACGGTCGCATGGCTCGATACACGTTCTCGGGTGACGCCCAGGAGCTCGCGCGGCGCGCGGAGGACGGGCTGCTCCCGATCTTCCAGGCCCAGCCTGGATTCAAGGCGTACTCGGTGATCGAGTCGGACGGTGAGATCCTGTCCTTCAGCGCGTGGGACTCCGCCGAGCAGGCCGAGGCTGCGAATGCCGCGGCTGCGGACTGGGTCGCGGAGAACATGACCGACGACATCGATCTCAAAGAGACCCGCATCGGCGAGATCCTCATCTCGACGGCGCTCGGCGTCACCACGAAAGCAGGCGCGACCGCCTGAGTCTCAGGCGTCTGTTTGTCGAGAAGGCCCTGGAGACAGGGCCTTCTCTCTATCTCGAGCTTTGCTTCCGTGCGATGACGTGGAACACGTGCCAGTGCTTTGGCCCGCTGACGGCTTCGCCGTCAGCGTCCTGCTCGAGCAGCCCCTGAATCTCGAAGTCCGCGAGAAGTGCCGCGACCTCTGCACGCGTGTGGAACGTCATGTCCGCGGTGCCTGCCCAGCTGTCGTGCGGGCCGAAGAGGTGGCCTACGAAGAGCCCGCCCGGGCGAATCGACGACGTGATTCGGCTCCACACTTCGTCGAACTCGTGGGGTTCACAGAACGGCAGGCTCAGGCCCGCGTAGACCAGGTCGGCGGGCGGGAGATCGAGCTCGGAATACGGCGCGACTCGTGTCGTCAGTCGGTCGCCCTCCGACGGCCGCACCGACTCCCGCAGGCGCGCGATTCCTTCCGGAGACCCGTCGACGGCTAGCACGGTCCAGCCGCGTCTCAACAGCTCGAGCGTCTCCGTGCCATCGCCACAGCCGAGATCGACTGCAACGAGCGAGCGGCCGTCTGGCGCCTTTGTCGGGAGGAACGGCGTAGCGTCGACGAACAGCTCTCGTAGCGACCGCCCCGCGACTGCGCGGTAGTAGGCCTCCCACTCGATCTCCGAAGCTGTCTCCCACTCGACGTTCGACATCGCGCGATTAGATCGCAGGAGCGTGCCGAACGTCAATCGCCAAGACGCGTCGACATCGATCGTGAAGTGGAGCGTGCCGGGATCGAACCGGCGACCTCCGGCTTGCAAAGCCGGCGCTCTCCCAGCTGAGCTAACGCCCCGGGGCAGGATCAGTCTAGAGATGGACTAGGAGCTCGGCGGCGCTCCGCGCAGGCCCTTCTGCTCGAGCGCGCGCAACGCATCCCCGAAGCCGCGCTCGGTCGGTGCCGGGCGCGTCTCGCGCTCGAGGCGCCGTAGCCGTTCGTCGATCTCTGCGAGCTCGGCCTTGCTCGTGATCGCTGAGCCGCCGCTCGATCGCTCACCTTCGGCGACGGCGACTTCGCGACTTGCGAGCTCTTCGCTCTGCGCTGCAAGCTCCGCCTGGGTTCGAGCGAACGCCTTCTCGGCTTCCTGGAGCGCGGCCAGCCGCGCCTCGATGTGCGCCAGACGCTCCTCCGGAGTCTCTGCTGCGCCAGCGGCGCGCCGTGCGAGGTCGGCCTCCATCTTCAAGTAGGCGCGCTCCCTGGCCGCGAGCTCCTTCTCCCGGCGGTTCAGCTCCTGCGCGTGCGCGGCGAGACCCACCTGCGCGTGAGCGATGGCCTCGTCATCGCCGGTCGATGCCTTTCGACCCGGGTTGCGATTCGCGCGCGCGAGGGCATCGGAGAGCTCGCGCTCGCGTTCCTCGACTGCTTGGACGCGCTCGGTGAGCTCGCGTCGGAGCCTGCCGAGCTCCTGCTCGGCGGCCACGCGGATGGCGTGCAGGCGCTCCTGCTCGCTCTCGATCGAGATGGGCTCGGGCTGGCGACGGCCGAAAATTCCCACGCGTCGATGATATGCGCGGGACGGACGTTCTCCTGCTCGGAGCGCCGTTACGCGGCGCGCTCGAGCCGCTCTTCCGCGCGGGCGCGGCGCACGATCTCTTCACGCTCGCCGAAGCGAAGGCGGGCCTTCACCAGGCGAAGTGTCTGCCAGAGCTCCTGAAGGCGAACGTCGAGAGCCTTGATCTCGTCCTTGACGGCCGGGTCGAGCCCTTGGGAGAGCCGCTGCCAAAGCACCTGGCGCTCTTCCGAGAGCTGCTCGATCGCGGCGTGTATCTGGTTCGGTGTCACGCTGGCTGAAACGCGCGGCACCGCGATCGCATTCCCGGTTTCGGGGGCTCGTTCGATCAGTCGTATCCGAGCTCTGCCAGGCGATCCTCGTCGAGTCCGAAGTAGTGGCCGAGCTCGTGGAGCACAGTGATGCGGATTTCCTCGCGGAGCTCGGTGGGATCGGGAAAGGACTCCTCGAGCGGGATCCGGTAGATGGAGATCGTGTCGGGGAGCGAACCGGCCATATCGCCGCGCTCGGGGAGCGGGACTCCGTGATAGAGGCCGAGGAGATCAGGGTCTTCCGGGTTCTCGTCCTCCACGACGACGGCCACGTTCTCGAGCGCCTCGGCGATGTGGGGCGGGAGTTCGTCGAGCGCTGCCCGCACCTGATCCTCGAACGTCACCGAATCACGAGGGCCATCAGTGCCTTCTGCGTGTGCAGGCGATTCTCGGCCTGCTCCCAGGCGAGGCAGCGGGGCCCATAGAGCACATCCGCAGTGATCTCTTCGCCGAGATGCGCAGGGAGACAGTGCATCGCGATGGCGTCCGGGTCGGCGAGCGCGAGCAGGCCGGCGTCGACGCGGTACGGCTCGAGTGCTGGGAGTCGCTGCTCGCGATCCTCGTCTTGGCCCATGCTCGTCCAGACATCGGTGTACACGGCATGTGCGCCGCGCACCGCTTCGCGCGGGTCGGTGACGAGCTCGACGCTGCCGCCGTTCGAGCGCGCGTCGTCGGCTGCGGCGGCCACGAACTCCGCGTTGGGCTCGTAGCCGGTCGGAGTGGCCGCGACCAACTCCATCCCGAAACGTCCGGCTATGCGCATGAGTGAGTGGCACACGTTGTTTCCGTCGCCGACGTACGCGAGCCGAATCCTCTCGAGCGTCCCGAAACGCTCGCGCAGCGTCATCGCGTCCGCGAGTGCCTGGAGCGGATGGGATTCGTCGGTGAGCCCGTTGATGACTGGAATCGACGCGTGCTCCGCGAACTCTTCGACCTCCGCCTGTTCGAAGGTGCGGATCATGAGCGCCGAGAGGAAGCGTGAGAGGACGAGCGCAGTGTCCCGGAATGACTCGCCGCGGGCGAGCTGCAGCTCAGCGGCAGGGAGGAAGAGCGCCATGCCGCCGAGCTCGGCGATTCCAACCTCGAACGCGACGCGAGTGCGGGTAGACGGCTTGTGGAAGATGAGCCCGATCGTTCGACCGGGGAGAAGTCGAAGCTCTCGCCGGCGTGCCCGCTCGGCTTTCAGCTCGTCGGCAAGGTCGAGCAGCGTCTCGAGCTCCTCGCGTGACCACGCGGCTATCCGCGTGAAATTGCGGCCCTTGAGATCGTTAGGAACGCCTGCCATTCGCTCAAGTTACAACGTGCAACTCGGATAGAGTCGGGGCATGTCAACGTTTGCTCAGAGCGTGAACGAGCAGGTCGGCTACGAGTTCGCCGCGTCGCAGCAGTACATCGCGATCGCGGCCTACTACGACGCGCAGACGCTCCCGCAGCTCGCCGCGCACTTCTATCGCCAGGCGGTCGAGGAGCGAAATCACGCGATGATGATGGTTCAGTACCTTCTCGACGCCGACGACGAGGTCGTCGTTCCCGGCATCGATGCGCCGCAGACGGGGTTCGCGGACGCTGTCGCTCCGGTCTCGCTCGCCCTCGCGCAGGAGAAGCGCGTCACCGCGCAGATCGTCGAGCTCGTGAAGCTCGCGCGGGAGGAAGGCGAGCTCGTGGGTGAGCAATTCCTCCACTGGTTCCTTCAGGAGCAGCGTGAGGAGGTCGCCTCGATGACCGAGCTGCTGACCATCGTCGAGCGGGGGAAGGACAACCTCCTGCACGTCGAGGAGCATCTTGGCCGCGCCGCGGGCGGCGAGAACCCGCTCGAGGCCGGAGCTCCGCCCGCCGCCGGCGGGGCTCTGTAACGCGGGCTCGCGTCGTCCTTCGCGCATGCACGAGCTGAGGATCCAAACCACGCGCCGAAGTCACGTCCTCGACATCACGCGCGACGTGCGCGAGGCGATCGCGGGCGAGCGGGGGTCGGCAATCGTGGTGTATGTCCCGCATACGACAGCGGGAGTGACGATCAACGAGCACGCGGATCCGGCGGTCGCGCGCGACTTCGAGTCTGCGCTCGAGCGAGTGGTGGAGGACGGCTGGCCGTGGGAGCACATCGAGCCAGGTGAGGAGAACGCGCCCACCCATGTGCGGGCGGCGCTCATGGGGCCGAGTGTCGTAATACCGCTTCGGGACGACGGCTCGCTCGCGCTGGGAACGTGGCAGGGGATCTTCTTCTGCGAGTTCGACGGACCTCGCGAGCGCACGGTCTATCTGTCCGTGCTGCAGTGATCGAGGTCGAGGGACTCACCAAACGCTACGGAGCGACGCTCGCAGTCGACGATCTCTCCTTCTCTGTGGCTCCTGGAACCGTCACGGGGTTTCTCGGCCCGAACGGAGCGGGGAAGTCGACCACGCTTCGGGCGATCCTCGGCCTGGTCCTGCCGACCTCCGGGAGGACGGCAGTCCTCGGCCGGCCCTACCGTGAGCTGGACCGGCCGGTGCAGCGCGTCGGTGCCCTACTCGAGACGTTCGACGCACACCCGGGACGCTCGGGTCGAAACCACCTTCGTGTGCTCGCCGCAGCCGGGGGCGTACCCCGATCCCGCGTCGAAGAGGTGCTCTCGCTCGTCGATCTGACCGGTGCAGCGCGGCGTCGAGTGAAGGGCTACTCGCTCGGAATGCGTCAGCGCCTGGGCCTCGCGGCGGCGCTACTCGGTGATCCCGAGGTGCTCGTCCTCGACGAGCCGGCGAACGGCCTCGACCCGCAGGGCATTCGCTGGCTCCGCGATCTGCTTCGCTCGCAGGCGGCCGAGGGTCGAACCGTTCTCCTGTCCAGTCATGTCCTCGCGGAGATCGCACAGACCGTCGACCGGGTCGTGATCATCCATCGAGGCCGGCTCGTACGGCACGCGACCATGGCCGAGGTCGAGGCCATGGCGGCGGGCGCGGCACGGGTGCGCAGCCCCGATGACGTGCGTCTGGCCTCTGTCCTTACGCAGGCGGGCTTCGATGCGCGTTCGCTCGGCGACGGGACGCTCGCCGTCAATGCGGCGCTGGAGCAGATCGGCGAGCTTGCTGCCGCCCACGGCATCGTTCTGCACGAGCTCACCGCGGAGCGCGCCACGCTCGAGGAGGTCTTCCTCAGCCTGACCGGATCGGACGAAAGTGAAGGGGCGGCAGCGTGAGCGCTCTCGTCGGCGCCGAGTTCCTGAAGTTCCGAACCACTCGGGCCGGGATCGGCTTCCTGCTCGCGGCAGCGGCACTGACCGGAATCCAAGCTGCGGGCACGGTTGGGCCGGCTCGCAGCGACCAGCTCGGGACGACCGAGCTGTCGCACGACATCATCTCGAGCTCCCTCTTGGCCGCGTTCATCGCGTTCCTGATCGGAATCATGTCGGTCACGACGGAATGGCGGCACGGGACGGTCACGCGCACGTTCCTCGTCACGCCACGTCGGGGGAGAGTGCTCATCGCGAAGGAGCTCTGGATCGCCCTGCTCGCGGTAGCCCTAGCGGCTCTCGCGATCATCCTGGTGCTCGCGATCGCGGTCCCGTGGCTCGCGGTCGAAGGCTCGTCGCTCGAGCTCGACGGCGGCGTCGCCGGGCTCGTCGGCCGAATCGTCATCGCCTCGGTCCTCTGGGGGACGCTCGGCGTCGGCGTCGGCGCGGTCGTGCAGAGCCAGACATTCGCGCTCGTGGGCGCGGTCATCTGGGTCCTCCTCGTCGAAGCGCTCATTACCGCACTCCTTGGCCTCATCGACCTCGAGGCTGTCGGCGAGTACCTACCCGGCAGGGCGCTTTCGTCCTTCGACGGAACCGAAGAAGGCGGACTCACGACGTGGGCTGCCGGGGCCGTGAGTCTCGCGTGGGTCGTCGCCCTGGGCTTCCTTGGCTACGTCCGGACGGCTCGACGGGATGTCACCTAGACTCAGGTGCCGCGGCGCGCTACGCCCGCGGACAGTCGTGTCGATGTGAGGAGGTCGTGATGGCGGTAGCGATGATCATGGAAGCCCCCGGGATGACAACGGAGCTCTACGACTCGGTCATGGAGCACCTCGAGTGGAGCGAGCGGGATCTGCCGGACGGCTTCGTCTCGCATTACGCGGGCCCGACAGAGGACGGCTTGCTCGTCTTCGACATCTGGGAGTCGCAGGAGGACTTCGAGCGCTTCTTCGAAACGCGACTGGGAGCGGCGCTGACAGCTGCCACGGGCGGTCAAGCACCGGCGATCAAGCCGCGATTCGTGCCCATCCACAACCAGAACCACGCCAGGAGCATGGTGTAGGAGGTCGAGGCGCGGCGCGGCTACGCTCCAGTCATGGCTGCGCCGGTTCGAAAAGGAGAAGAGCTCGAGCTCTCGATCGAGTCGCTCGCATACGGCGGAAACGGCGTGGCGCGTCACGACGGGTTCGTCGTCTTCGTGCGAGGCGGGCTACCGGGCGATCGCGTTCGCGCGCGGGTAACGAAGGTCAAGCGCGGGTTCGCCGAAGGTTTCGCGAGCGCTCTCCTCGAGCCCGGGCCCGACCGCGTCGAGGCGCCATGCCGGCACTTCGGAACCTGCGGCGGCTGCCGGTTCCAGGATCTTGCGTATGAGGTGCAACTTGCGCAGAAGGCGCAGCAGGTGCGGGACGCGCTCGTGCGTATCGGCCGGATCGCCGATCCGCCGCTCGAGCCGATCGTGCCGGCGATCTCGATCTACGGCTATCGCAACAAGCTCGAGTACTCGTTCACCGCTAGCGAGGACGGAGTCGAGCTCGGCTTTCATCGCGCCGGCCGCTGGGACGAGGTGATCGGCATCGAGGAGTGCCTGCTGACGACCGACGTGGGAAACGCGATAAGGCTCGCCGTTCGCGACTGGGCGCGAGAGGAGGGGCTCGAGCCCTACGACCAGGCCACGGGTGAGGGATACCTGCGGCATCTCGTCGTTCGGGAAGGAAGGAACACGGGCCAGGCGCTCGTCGTCCTCGTCACGGCTCCGGGCGAGCGCTTCGAGGCGGGTTACTTCGTCGATGTTCTCCGACGCTTCCCAGAGGTGCGCTCGATCCACTGGGCGATCAACGACACGCCCGCGGAGCAGACGAACCTTCCGACGAAGCTGCTCTGGGGTGGCGACGCGATCGAAGAGGAGATTCTCGGACTCCGGTTCCGGGTGCGCCCATCGGCGTTCCTGCAGACGAACACCGAGATGGCCGAGCAGCTCTACAGCCTCGCGCGCGAGTTCGCCGGCCTCACCGGCGGCGAGAACGTCTTTGACCTCTACTGCGGGACGGGCACGATCGGACTCGCGCTCGCTCCTGACGCGGGCAACGTGTGGGGCCTCGAGATCTCGGAAGAGTCGGTGGCCTGCGCGATCGAGAACGCCGAGCTCAACGGGATCGAGAACGCACAGTTCTTCGCAGGGAACGTCGGGCAGACACTCGAAGAGCTCGCCGAGAAAGCGGGAACGGCTGATGTCGTGGTCGTGGATCCGCCGCGCGCGGGGCTTGCGGGCAAGGCACTCCGGCGCACGGGGGCTCTCGCTGCTCGACGGATCGTGTACGTCTCGTGCAACCCGACGACCCTCGCGTCCGACGTTCAGGTCCTGCGGGATGACTACGGATACACGCTCGTGCGCTGCCGTCCGGTCGACATGTTCCCGCACACACCGCACGTCGAGTCGGTGTCGCTTCTCACTCGGGACCCGTAGCGCGAGACCGCGCTTCGCGGACGTTCCGCCAGAGCAGGTCGGCGTTCGGGATCAGGAACCCCAGGCACACAGCGGGTAGAGCTGGCAGCCCAGCGATGTCCTCCCACGACCACACGAGCATGAGC
>JAERMP010000248.1 GCA_016844515.1 Thermoleophilia bacterium
GGATCGACCGACCTGTACCTGCCGCCGCCGGAGGCGGGAGGTCTCTTCCGCAATCCGACGCTCGCCGCCACCTACCGGCGAATCGTCGAGGAAAGTCGTGGCGGCTCCCGTGAGGAGGAGATCGAGCGCGCCAGGCGTGCGTTCTACGAGGGCTTCGTCGCCGAGGAGATCGACCGCTTCTGCGCAGCTGAGGGTGGCCTGCTGACCGGCGCGGACATGAGCGCCTGGAGGGCGACTCTCGAGCCGGTCGTCACGTTCGACTACCGCGGGTTCACCGTGTGCAAGACCCAGCCCTGGGCGGCCGGCGCTGTCGGGCTGCAGCAGCTCGCCCTGCTTCAGGGCTTCGATCTCGCCGAGCTCTCTACGGCCGAGTTCGTACACGTCGTAACCGAGTGCGCGAAGCTGTCCTTCGCCGATCGTGACGCGCTGTACGGCGATGCCGAGGTCCCGCTCGACGTGCTGCTCTCGACCGAGTACAACGACGAGCGCCGTACCCTCGTCGGCGACGAGGCTTCAGCGGAGTATCGGCCCGGTCGCGGGCACCTTCCACGCATCCGCCAGGCGCTTGCGACTCCGGGCTCGGGCGAGCCGGGCCGTGGCACGGTGCATATCGACATCGCGGATCGGTTTGGCAATCTCTTCTCCGCGACGCCGAGTGGGGGGTGGCTGCAGAGCTCGCCCATCATCCCGTCGCTGGGCTGGCCGCTCGGCACACGCGCGCAGATGTTCTGGCTCGAGGAGGGTCTCCCGTCCTCTCTGCGGCCGGGAACGCGTCCGCGCACGACGCTCTGCCCAGGGCTCGCGCTTCGACAGGGAGTGCCGTACCTCGCGTGGGGCACACCTGGCGGTGACCAGCAGGAGCAATGGGCACTCCACGTCTTCCTGCGCCACGTCGACCTCGGCATGAATCTGCAGGAGGCGATCGATGCGCCCGAGTTCCACACAGATCACTTGATCTCGTCGTTCTACCCGCGCGGGTTCGTGCCGAAGTCACTCGCGCTCGAGTCCCGGTTCGGCGCTCGCCCGGTTGCGGATCTCCAACGCCGCGGTCACGACGTCACGCTCTGGCCGGCGTGGTCGGCAGGACGCGTGACAGCCGTCGCGCGCGAGCCCGACGGGCTGCTGAGAGCGGGAGCGAACCCCCGTGGCATGCAGGGCTACGCCGTCGGTCGCTAGCGTCTCGCGTGTGGCCGACGAGCGTACGCGCACGTATTCGTGGAGCGACCCGTTCGCCGTGCTCGAGCATGCGGCCGGACTCTCGGGTCTCCAGGTGATGCAGAAGATGGCTGCCGGCGAGCTCCCTCAGCCACCGATCGCGGAGACACTTGGCTTCCGCCTCGTCGAAGCAGAGCACGGGCGGGCAGTCTTCGAGTGCGAGCCGGCCGAGTTTCATTACAACCCCATTGGCACTGCTCACGCCGGCTTGGCCTCGACGCTCCTCGACTCCGCGATGGGTTGTGCGTTCGTGACGACCGTCGACGCCGGAGTGGGGTGGACGACGCTCGAGCTGAAGGCGAACTTCACCCGGCCGATGACGCTCGAGACCGGCCGGGTTCGCTGCATCGGCAGCGTCGTCCATCTCGGTCGTCGGGTCGTGACCACCGAAGCACGCCTCGAGGATCTCGGCGGGCGGCTCTTCGCGCACGCGACGAGCACCATCCTGGTGCTTTCGGACTAGCCCGCTTCCTCGTCCTTCGGCGCCCGAAGCAGGTCGGAGATCACGCGGTATTCGCTCGCCATGAGCTTGTCCTTCGGGCGCCCGGCGGCCTCTTTCATCGCGATCAAGTGGTCGAGCGACGCGATGCGAATCGTGACTCCCCAGAGCGTCTCGGACGAGGCTGCCGATCTCAGCTCCTCGTATCGCGGGGCGCCTGCTAGCTCACCGAGGATGTCGAGTGAGCCGAACTGCGTGTCGAACGTGAAGTTCAGGCCGGCGCGAAGCGTCTCCGCATCGAGGATGAAGGGCAGCCCGGGCAGGGCGCCCCGAAGTGTCGCGCTGAGCTCTGTCAGGGCTGCTGCGAGTCGCTCCAGATTCGCACGCGAGCGCTCGTAGGCAACGTCGATGTCACCGGTTATGTAGGCGGACCCGTGCGCGGTTCCCGCAAGCCCGCCGACGAGAACGAAGTCGACCCCGTGCCGGGCAAGCACCTCGAGAATCGGCTGCGGGTCGAACTCAGCGTCTGGCACGAGCGGCGATCCCCCTGATCTCGGCCACGCGCCGCGCATAGACGGTATTCCGGCGGATGCGCACTTCCGGGGCGACGGCGAGGCTCGTCTGGTTGAGGGTTGCGTCATGTCCCCAGTTCACCGGCTCGGCGGCGAGCGCGAGCTCCTCGTTCATGAGCCAGAGGAGCGCGGCGAGTGTCTCCACGCTAGGGGACACGACGTCTCGCTCGATCCGCGAGATCGCCGCCTGCGAGGTCCGTGCACGGGTCGCGAGTTGGCGCTGGGTAAGCCCGTGCCGCTTCCGGGTCTCGCGGAGAAGCTGCCCCGCAGTCACTGGGTCAAGATATCAGATGAGATATCGTGCTACCCTCCGAGATCGTGCGAAGCGAAGCGAAGGGATCTCATCTGTCCCCGGTACCCCGGCGGCGCCGTCGCGCGTAGCCCGCGAGCGCCGTGCCGCTTCCTTTCTAGACTCTCGCGCGATGGATCCGCTCTACAAGCCGGACGGCGTCGAAGCACGCTGGCAGCAGACGTGGGAGGCCGAAGGCCACTACGCGGCCGAGCCCGACTCGGACCGACCGTCCTTCGTGATCGCCATTCCCCCGCCGAACGTGACCGGGGCGCTGCACATGGGCCACGCCCTCAACGCCTCCATCCAGGATCTCCTCATCCGCTACCACCGCATGCGCGGCTTCTCGACGCTCTGGCAGCCGGGCTACGACCACGCCGGCATTGCGACGCAGAACGTCGTCGAGCGCGACCTCGCGAAGGAAGGGCTCACACGTCACGACCTCGGCCGCGATGCGTTTCTCGAGCGCACATGGCGCTGGCTCGAGCACTACGGCGGCGTGATCTACGGCCAGTTCCGCCGGCTCGGCGCCTCGCTCGACTATCGCCGCGAGCGGTTCACGATGGACGAGGGCTACGTCCGCGCCGTCCTGAGATGGTTCGTTCATCTCTACGAGCGCGGCTTCCTCTACCGCGACAACCGGATCGTCAACTGGTGCCCGCGCTGCGCGAGCGCGATCTCGGACCTCGAGGTCAACCACGCCGAGGTCGACGACCAGCTCTTCACGATCCACTACCCGCTCGCCGACGGCTCGGGCCACCTCACCATCGCCACCGTCCGTCCGCCGACGATGCTCGCCGACGTCGCCGTCGCGGTGCATCCCGATGACCACCGTTACCGCCACCTTGTCGGAAAGGAGGCGATCATCCCGGTCGCCGAGCG
>JAERMP010000080.1 GCA_016844515.1 Thermoleophilia bacterium
CGGCGCTGCTCGGGCGCGTGAACGACAATCTCGTGGCCGTCGGTGCTCCGCCGTACTCGGGCGGCGTCGAGGTCATGCATTTCCTCTGGCTGATCTCGGTCGGCGAGGGGTATGAGCTCCTCAAGGGCGCTGCGCACAAGGGTCTTAAGGGGCTCAAGGTGGCGCCCTTCTACGGCTGCCAGATCCTCCGGCCATCGAAGCTCCTCGGCTTCGAGGATCCCGACAAGCCCGAGTCGCTCGAGCGGATCATCGCCGCGTGCGGCGGAGAGGCGATCGACTATCCGGCCAAGATCAAGTGCTGCGGCTTCCCGATCATCCAGGCGCGCGAGGATGTTGCGCTCGCCGAGCTCATCCAGCCGATCGAGCAGGCGAAGGAGGCCGGGGCGGACGTGATGGTGACGCCGTGCCCGCTCTGCCACCTCTCACTCGACGCGTGGCAGTCGAAGCTGAAGGAGCAAACCGGGAAGGACTTCCAGATGCCGATCCTGCACCTCTCGCAGCTGATCGGTGTTGCAGCCGGCCTCTCGAGCTCGGAGCTCAAGTTCAAGCGCCACGTCGTCTCGGTCGACCCCGTCACCGAGAAGCTCGCGGTCTAACCTCATACCGAGCGAGACTCATCCGCGGCGATCCGCCAAGTAACAGACTGTTACTTGTCACATGAGTGAGGCGATGTCGACCTGGGTTGCTCTGGGTGGTGTTCTCCTCGTTCTCGCCGCCCTCGCGTGGGGGTGGTTCGAGGCGGGGTGGCTGCGGCGGCGTGTTGTCGAGGTCGAGCTCGCCGGCGTTCCACCCGAGCTCGATGGTCTCCGTATCGCGCACTTGTCCGATCTCCATCTCGGCGTTCCCTCGCGAGGCCGGCGCGCCGTCGAGGATGCCGTGGCATGGGTTGTCGAACGGCGCCCGGACATCGTCTGCGTCACCGGTGACCTCGTGTCGCGTCGTGCGGGGATGCCGCTTCTCGAGAAGCTCCTGCGCGAGCTCGGGCCCTGCTACGTCGTGCTCGGGAACCATGACTTCGCTGATAGTCGCGACCCCTTTTCCCAGCGCATCGATCCAGCTGCGATCGATGCGCTCGAGGGCGTCACGCTCCTGGGAAACGAGAGTGTCGAGCTCGAGCTCCGCGGCCAGCGCGTTCAGATCGTCGGGGTCCATCCACAGACGTACGCCGCAAGGGACGCGCACTCGGAGGAGCTCGTCGACCCGACTGCGAGCCTGAGAATCCTTCTCTGTCACTTCCCGGGGGTCGCTCGTCGAATCCCGGACGCCTTCCACCTGATCCTCGCGGGGCACCTCCACGCCGGGCAGATCGTCGTCCCGTACCCGGGCGGAAAGCTGCGCCTCGCGCACCTGCGCGCTCGCGACGTCGAAGGCGTGTACCGCTACGGCTCGACCGCGCTCCACGTCTCGTCAGGGCTCGGGACGACGTTCGTGCCCTTTCGGTTCTTCGCGCGACCGGAAGTGACCGAGCTAGTTGTACGATCGCGCTAGTGGAGGGGCAGCCCCAGATCTCCCTCGAGGTGCTTGCGCGGTACGCGGGCGATGCGGCGCGCGAGGTGTCCGGAGTGGCTGGGCTTGCGCAGAGCCCCATGCAGCGCGACCGGGCAGTCGAGATCTCGAGCTCGAACGATCCGACCGCCGTGACCCTTCATCTCGAGCTCGAGTGGGGGAGCGCAGCGGAGGATGTCGCTCGCAAGGTGCAGACGCGCGTCGCCGAGTACCTCGAGCGCATGGCGAACCTCACGGTTGGATCGGTCGACGTCGTCTTCGACGGCGTGAGTGCCCCACCGGCGAAGCAATGAGCTCCCGTCTCGCCGGGCTCACCGGCGCGACGCTGGAGACGGCGCCCACGGTCTGCCAGTCGTGCGTGTGGTGGCAGACCCGCGGCAACCGCGAGCCCGAGAAGAAGAAATGGGTCGAGCGGGCAGAGGACGAGTGGGGCGCCTGGGGAACGATCTACCGCGACGACGACGGCCGCGTCCTCGGCTCGATGCAATACGGGCCGGCACACCTTTTCCCGCGCGCCGCCGACCTCCCAGCCGGCCCGCCCTCGGACGATGCGGTGCTTGTCACGTGCGCGTACCTCGTGTCGGAGTCGCAGCCGTGGGTCGAGCAGTCGCTGTTCCTCGCCGCGATCGGCGAGGCGCGCGACAAGGGGGCGCACGCCCTAGAGGCGTTCGCGTATCGCTACCGGGAGGGGACGCCTGCCTCAGACCGCTTTCTCGTCCATCGCACGGTGTTCCCACGCGACTTCCTGGCCGACTTCGGCTTTCGCACGGTGCGCTCGGCGGGCAGAATCGAGCTCGCGCGGCTTGCGCTGGGTGGCTTGCAGCCCGTCGAGGAAGGCAAGCGCGAGAAGGTGCTTCGCGTGGTGCAGGACGCGTTCCAGCCCGCCCCCGCGCCCGCCCCACCTGGCGTCTGACGGGGAGTCTGCCGCACGGGTCTTAGCGGGCGCGGATGCGCCTCTATCCTTCGAGCGGTGTCCAGCCCGCTCGCGCTTCCGCTCGACGATCCCGGGTGGGCGGCCTTCGTTGAGTTGCGACCCGATGCGACCCCGTTTCACAACCCAGTCTGGGGAAGCCTGCTCGCCGAGTGCTACGGGTTCCGCGCGTTCGCTTTCGTCCTTCGAGAGGGAAGAGAGATCGTCGCAGGCGTACCCGTCGTCGAAGTGCGTGGCCCCACTAGGAAAAGACGGTGGGTCGCACTTCCGTTTACCGATGCGCTGGCCCCGCTCGGGACGCCTGAGCACGTCACCTTGCTCGTCGAAATGCTGGACGCTGAGCGTTCCAAGGCCGGGGTCGCATCGCTCGAGGTCCGCGCGGAGGTTATGCACGGAACGAGGACAGTAAGAGGTTTGGCGCACGTCCTCGCGTTGGGACCGCGCTCGGAAGACGTCTTTGCGACGTTCTCGAAGTCGCAGGTACAGAGGAACGTCGCGCGTGCCGAACGTGATGGGGTCGACGTCCGTGTCGCCGAGCGCGCAGGCGACCTCTTGGAGACGTTTTATCGGCTCCACCTGCTCACCCGCCGCCGCCAAGGGGTACCGATTCAGCCGCGTCGCTTCTTCTCGCTCCTCTGGGACCGCATGCTTGGACAGGGGCTCGGGAGGCTGTTCATAGCTGAGCTTGATCGGAACGCCGTAGCAGCCGCGGTCTTCCTGGAGTGGAACGGCATGGTCGTCTACAAGTTCGGGGCCTCGGATCCGCAGTCGTGGGGGTCTCGCCCGAACCATGCGCTGTTCTGGGAAGCGATCCGGCGGGCGTGTGCCGAGGGGATGTCTGAGCTCGACTTCGGGCGGACCGACCTCGGAAATGAGGGGCTTCGCGCATTCAAGGCGAGCTGGGGAACCGATGAGCGCGAACTCGTGTATACGAACCTTGGGAAGGAGTCGGGGCCGAGGACATCTGGGCGACCAGGCACCCTGCTCGCCGCTTCGATCCGGCGCTCGCCGCCTTGGGTCTGCCGGGTTCTGGGAGAGCGGCTGTACCGCTACGCCGGATGACGCTTCTCGCGTCTTGCCCGCTCGACGTTCTTGAGACATTTCGTGTTCCCTACGGCATTGACGACGAGAGCTCGCGTCCGGCGGGTGGCCGAGTTGTATCAACGCGCGGCGCCGAGCTGATCTGGGTCGCGCCGCAACCCTCGGCCCCGCGGGCCTGGTATCGAATTGGGGCGATAAGGCTTTACGGAGCAACTGCGGCCGAGGACGACGTGCAGCGTATGCTCGGGGCACGCGCCCACGACTGGCAGCGAGCCGATCCTGTGCTCGACCTGAAGGGTTCGCCGGTTGCGTTCGTATGGCGCGCCTCGGACGGCAGCTCACTGTTTCCGTTCGACCCGAACGAGCTCGTCCGCGCACTTCTACGAGAGGAGTATCTCCACGGCGCGGCGACGATCTCCTTCGTGCGTGGTCTCTACTATCGCGTCCGACCGGTGCTTCCGCGTAGCGTCCAGATGAGGGCCCGCCGGCGTTTCGTCCGCGTTCAGGAGCGCGCTTCCTTCCCGTCCTGGCCGGCGGAGACGGCGCTTCACGACCTCTACCGCTATCTGCTTCTCCTCGTGGAGAAAGTCCTCGGCGCTCCGCTCCCATGGATCGCACCGTGGCCGCAGCCATACGTCTGGGCCGTCGCCCTAACCCATGACGTCGAGCGAGCTGTCGGCTATGCGCACGTAGAGACGATCGCGGCGCTCGAGCGGGGGGCGGGCGTGCGCTCGGCCTGGTACTTCATACCCGAACGGGACTACACCGTCGACCCGGAGCTCGTTCGCACGTTCTCGGATGCGGGATTCGAGATCGGGGTCCACGGGCTCCGGCACGACGGGCGTGACCTTGCAGCAGGGGTGTTCGAGGGGAGGCTTC
Source organism: Thermoleophilia bacterium (assembly GCA_016844515.1). The sequence goes on from JAERMP010000080.1 coordinate 4,358, forward strand.
CCGCGATGCGGGAATACGGGAGACGTTGGGGATCCGTCGGATTTCGTGCCCCTGCAACACAGCGTTCATGGGAGCGAATGGAGCAGCTCGGCTTCGACTACGACTCGTCTTACAGTGACGTGGCTCGCTACGAGCCCCAGCCGGGTGGGTCCTGTTCGTGGCTCCCGTTCTTCATCGGAGACGTCGTGGAGCTTCCCATCACGCTGCCCATGGATCACACGCTTTTCGAGCTTCTCGCCCAGGAAGACGGGCGCCTCTGGTTCGAAAAGGCGAGCTTCCTTCGAGAGCAGGGAGGGATTGCGCTGCTTCTGACCCATCCCGACTACATGCTCCAGCCCGTTCGGCTTGCGGAGTACGAGCGGTTTCTTTCTCACGTCGCTTGCGACTCCTCGGCGTGGCTCGCTCTTCCGCGCGAGGTCGCCGTCTGGTGGCGGCGCCGGGCCGCTTCCTCCCTCGAGCTCCACGGGGCGGGTTGGCGCGTAGTCGGCCCCGCGGCGAACGACGCCCGGGTTGTGCTCGGCTCGTCAGGCGTCTGACTGCCCCCGGCGCGCGCGGGCCGGCACGCCGACCACTACCGCACCGGGCCTGACGTCACGCGTCACGACGGCACCGGCACCTACGATAGCCCCCGCGCCGATGCGCACCCCGCCGAGAACGACTGCACCCGAGCCGAGCGAGGCACCGTTCTCGACCACCGTCTCGAGAAGGAGCCAGTCCCCCGGTTTTTGGAGCTGTCCGTCCGCCGTCGTCGCGCTTGGATACTTGTCGTTCACAAAGACGACGCCGTGGCCGACGAAGACGTCGTCTTCGATCGTTACCCCTTCGCAGACGAAGGTGTGGCTCTGGAGCTTGCAGCGGGCTCCGATCCGGACGCCGCGCTGAATCTCGACGAACGGCCCGACGCGGCTGCCGTCCCCGATGCTGCAGCCGTAGAGGTTTACGAACGGACCGATGACGACTCCCTCGCCGAACTCCACGTCGTCGATCAGGCGGCACGCCGCGTCGTTGGCGGGACTATCTGCCATGTGCGAAGAAGTCGTGGACTCCGTCGATCACGGCAGCGACCTGCGCCTCCGTGATCCCGGGAAAGATCGGCAGAGAGAGGCATTCGCGCGCGAGCGCTTCGGCGACGGGGAACGCACCCTCTCGATAGCCGAGATACGCGTAGGCGCGGGTGAGATGGACGGCGAACGGGTAGTGGCGCCCAGTTGCGATGCCTCGACCAGCGAGGAACTCGGCGAGGAGATCGGGTTCCGCCGTGCGGATCACGTAGAGGTGCCAGACGGGGTTGCTTCTCGAGGGCACGGGCGCCAGGACGAGATCGCCGACGCCCGTGAGCCCTTCCGTGTATTTCGCTGCGGCCCGCCGCCGCTCCTCGTTCCACTCGGACAGGTGCGGTAGCTTCAGCAGTAGCACGATCGCCTGGATCGTGTCCAGCCGGGCAGTCCATCCCTCGGCATCGTGGTCGTACTTGCGCCGTTGCCCGTGCTCGCGGAGCATGCGAACCGATTCGGCGATCGTCGCGTCGGCTGTCAAAAGCGCCCCAGCGTCGCCCATCGCGCCGAGGTTCTTGCCGGGATAGAAGCTGAACGCTGCGGTCCGACCCGCCGTCCCAGACCGAACGCCGTCGCGGGAGGCGCCATGAGCCTGGCAGGCGTCCTCGATCACGTCGAGGTCGTGCCGCGCCGCCACCGCGGCCAGTGCGGTGACGTCTGCCATCTGCCCGTAGAGGTGGACCGGGAGCAGGAACCGTGTCCGCTCCGTCACAGCCGCCTCCGCGGCCGCCGGATCGAGGTTCCAGTCGGCGTCGGAGATGTCCGCGAGCACCGCTCGACCGCCCGCTTGTGTGACCGCCTCGGCTGTTGCCACGAACGTCATCGCAGGCACGATCACCTGATCGTCCGACTCGAGCCCCGATGCGAGCAGCCCGAGACGTAGCGCGTCGAGCCCGCTCGCGGTCCCCACGCAGTGCGAGGCGCCGCACCAGGCGGCGAACTCGGCCTCGAGCTCGGCGACCTGAGGCCCGTTGACGAACTGCCCCGAGTCCACAAGGTTCGCGACGGCCTGAAGAAGGTCGTGCTTGATCGCGGCGTGCGCGTGCGAAAGGTCGACGAACGGAACCGCAGTCGTGCGGGACGTTGGAGCGCTCACATCCACAGGATATGAGCCAGTTTGCCCGGCAGGCAAGACTGGCCTTTCGTAGTGCTTGTATCGGCGCGTGATCCGTGCCACGATTTGCGCGTTCGGCCGCGAGGGCCGAGCTTTGACAATGGGTGGGGAATGGACCCGGGGTAGACCGTAGTGCGCTTTCCCGGTGCACTCGTGCCGCTTTTTGGCGGACGTGCACCCTGCGGCGCCGCCGTCGAGCCTGGGCAACGACGAGAGGGGGAGGAAAAGAATGAGAGTGAGATCAAAGGGACTGCGGCTTCTCACACTGGCGGCGATCGGACTCGTCGCGACCTTCATGGTCGCGGTAAGCGCTGCATCTGCGGCAGACGTCCTGCTGGGAGTCCACGAGAAGTTCGACCGGACGCACGTGTGGCGGATCGAGAAGTCCGCGGGTCATCAGAGCCTGACCCTGGAACAGGGCCAGAGCTTCGGAATCAATTACACGGTCAAGCTGACGTACCTCGGTAAGGTCGACAGCAACTACGAGATCTTCGACGGCATCACCATCGAGGGCGGATCCACGGTCAACGGCCTCTCGGACATCGACATCTCGGCCGGCGGGTTCAACGGGAACCCAAACGCGTGCAGTGCGTCCTGGAGTCCGTTCGCTGCTCTGACTCCGCCGTTCCCCGGCGACTTCCTCGCCTGTACGTACGTGCTGCCCATGGGTGACACGCTGCCCGGCGCTGGCGGAGTCGGCACGGCTAACGTGGACGTCACCTTCGCCGACGCGTCGATGGCGTCCCAGAGCAACTCGTTCGACTTCACGAATCCGAGCCAGATCAATGTCTTCGACGAATGCGTCGACGTGAGCGACACCTACGCCGGTGCTCTTGGGACGGTCTGTGTTGGAGACCCCGGGGTGAACAACGCCGGGGACATGAAGACGTGGACGTACGAACGGTTCGTGAGCTTCGCTGACTGCGGCGAGTTCGACGTCGACAACACGGCGAGGTTCATCACCAACGACACCGACACGACGGGATCGGCGTCGGTCAGCATCCCGGTTCACGTGCCGTGCGTTACCGGCTGCACGCTGACCCAGGGGTACTGGAAGACGCACTCGAACAGGGGTCCTGCGCCGCTCGACACGACGTGGAACCTTCTTCCTGACCAGCCCGCGGCCTTCGACCCGGATGGCATTCAGGAGGCGCAGGACGAGACGTTCTTCTACAGCGGCCAGACCTGGTACCAGGTGTTCTGGACGCCGTCGTCCGGCGGGAACGCGTACTACATCCTCGCCAAGCAGTACATGGCGGCGAGGCTGAACATCCTGAACGGTGCGTCGTCGACGTCCGCGGTCAACACAGCGCTGACGAACGCGACCAACTACTTCAACAACCCGGCAAACACGCCGGCATCCGCTCTGAACCTGAGCAAGTCGGCTCGCAATACGTTGCTCGGCTACGCGGGCACCCTGGGCAAGTACAACGAGGGCACGATCAGGGGCGGCCCGCCTCACTGCGACGAGGACGGCCACTCCGCGCCATAGCCCTAATCGACAGGAGCAAGCTGTGAGACCTCCGGGTACGCGGAGGTCTCACGCGTTTCGGGCAGTCCCTCGATCGAGGGACTGCCCGATGCGGTTCCGTGTCCGATTGCGGACAATGAGGGAGCGTCTCGAAGGACTCGGATCCAAGGCCGGGAAGACGCTTGAGCCATGGCAGTCGTGCATCCACTTCGGCCCGCCCCGGAGCCACCGGAAGGCTCAGAGCGCGTCAACGTCGTCCGGCTCGTCGAGTTCCTGGGCCCGATCTCGCCAGAGCTCGCCCTCGTAGATCCCGAGCTCGCCGAACGCGCCCGCGCGCTTCTTCCCGAGGCTCCGCGTATCCGCCATCCCCGTCGTCGGAGGGGTCTCGAGCCGCTCGTGTCGTTGCCCTCGTCGCCCCAGCGGAGGAGCGCACGTCCTCTTGCGGGAGTGTGGGTGCCTCTAGGCGTCGCGGCGGTGCTCGCCGTATACGTGTGGACGGCATCAGGGTTGCGCGACGACCAATCTGCGCCTGCGATCCGATCGAGTCCCCCCGTCGCCGCGCCGCCGCTCGGGACGGTTCCCTTCGAACCGACGCAGGGGTCAGACCCGGAGCCGCCAATAGCAGCTTCTCCTCGCTTCGTA
>JAERMP010000249.1 GCA_016844515.1 Thermoleophilia bacterium
CTCCGCATGCCGCCCTTGTAGACGGGTGCGAACCGAGTCAGAAAGTCGAACCGCATCTGGTCGATCGATAGTACCAGCACGAGCTTTGGCCGCAGCAGAGGCTGCTGGCCCCACAGCGTCGAAAACCAGACGAAGGTAATCACCGAGGCTGCCAAGAATCGTGTTCGTTTGTTCATCGTTGTGAGACGCACCTTATACTGATGATCGCTCCTATTCTAGACATTTTGTTCATATCGAGGAGTTCAAAGCTTCGCGGCCTGAACGAATAATAGACTGAACGTCTGGCGTCGTTTTTCATTCCCAGTGCGCCAAGGAGCGGGTCGTCACGCGTCATTCCATCACCCCCCTCACTCCATCACCCCGTCCCGCAACGAGGTCTGGAGCGTGCGCATCCCACCACGCGCGCGCCCTGTCGTCGGTCCAGTCCTGTTCGCCAGGAACGCGCGCAAGCCGAGCGTCGAGCTCGAGAGCCGAGGAAGGTCGCTGTGCCGGATCCTTCTCGAGACACATCATCAGGATGGCCTCGAGATCTCTTGGAATGGGCAGCTCCGAGACCTCGGACGGTGGCAGCGGTGGGGTCTGTAGGTGGTGGAGGAGCATCTGCGCCGGCGTGTTCGCCGGGAAGAGGAGCTGTCCCGTGAGGGCCCAGTACGCCGTGCATCCGAGCGAGTAGAGGTCGGTCCTGCCGTCGATGCGGTGCTCACCAGATACCAGCTCGGGTGCCATGAACGCAGGAGTGCCCTGCAGGATCCCCTGACTCGTGAGGATCGTCGCTTCCTGCCCTGGCTGATCCTTGACGATCCCGAAGTCCAGCACCTTCAGGTAGTCGTACTCAGGTCCGAGCCGCGTGACGAACAGGTTCGCGGGTTTGATATCACGGTGCACGAGCCCGTGCTCATGCGCTTCAGCGAGCGACCGGCACGCCTGGCGCAGGAGCATCGTGACCCGTTCGGCGGGCTGTGGTCCGAACCGCGTGACGATCTGGTGCAGGTCGAGACCCTCGAGCAACTCCATGACGTAGTAGAAGCTGCCGCTGTCGTTCACGCCGAAATCGTAGAGCTGCACTGTGTGCGGCGAGCGCAAGCTGGCGGTCACTTGCGCTTCGCGCTGGAAGCGCCGCACGAGCTGTTCCTCCTCCAGACCAGGCCGGGCGTCGTGGCGAATGAGCTTGACGGCCGCGGGGCGAGCCAGGAGCCGGTGCTTTCCAAGCCACACCTGGCCCATCCCCCCCGATCCCAAGGGCGTCACGAGCCGGTAGCTGCCAACCGCGAGCCCTTCGTCAAGCAGCTCCTCGTCGATCTCGAGTACCGTGCTCCTGCAGACCAGGACTCCACGCTCGAGAACCGAGCGCAGCTCGCGAACGTTTCCCGGCCACATGTACGTCTCGAGTCGTCGCATGGACTCGGGCGATACACCATCGATCACCTTGCCAAGTTGCCGGGCGTGCCGGCGGACGAAGACGTCAACCAAAACCGGAATGTCCTCGCGTCGGTCCACGAGCGCGGGCACGGCGATCTGGTTCCTGGCGAGCAGGCGAAGCAGGGGACCCAGGCGCCCGCTCTGTGCCTCGTGGGCGAGGTTGCGAGTGGTGGAGGCGATCACCCGCACGTCCGGCACCGTCGCCTCGCCGCGGGCGCGCGCCCTCTCGTGATTCTCCAGCTCCTCATGAAGCTCGAGCTGGACACGTGGCGGAAGCTCGAAGACGGCGTCGAGAAACAACGTGCCACCCGAGGCGAGCTCCAGCTTGCTCGACAGCAGGGAACCCTCGGGTCGCGCGTGCGACCGGGAGTCGGCGGGGTGTCGACTCTCGGTGTGCAGCTCGGGGCAGCTGACGAAGATGAACGCGCCCGTGCGTTTGGAGGCGCTATGTATCGCATGAGCCGACGCCTCCTTTCCTGCCCCGGGAGGACCCACCAGGAGCAGGGGATCGGTCCGCACCGCCAAGTGGGCGATGGCATCGCGGAGGGTGCGGATGGCAACACTGTCGCCGAGCAATGGGCCCTCGATGCGGCTGCGAGCGCTGCTGAGGAGCTCTTCGGCGACGCGCAGCTCGCGCTCGAGCGCTGCCGTGCGCTCCGCGACGCGCGCTTCGAGCGACGCGTTCGCCGCCTGCAGGGCCTCGGCCGCGCGCTGCTTCTCCTCGTAGAGGCGCGCGTTGTTGATGGCACTCGCGATTTGGTTGGCGACAATCGAGACGAGTCCGCGATCGTGCTCGCTGAAGGTGTACCGCACCGGGCTCTCGATCGAAAACACGCCGATCAGATCGTCCCGAATCAGTAACGGAATGGCGATCTGGCTCTCCGCGTTGGGCAGCCCGGGGACGGGCACCGCGTCGCCAAGCTCCTCGCCCCGACCGGCCTTCATCATCTGGCGTCGCTGCGCTGCGGCGTATGCACGCTGCTGGCCGAGATTGTTCACGTGCAGCATCTTGTGCTTCTTTGCCACGACGCCGATGACGCCCGTGCCGACCCTCGCGCGTCCACCGACCGCCTGATTCTCGTAGCCGTGGCTCGCCACGACTCTCAGCGTCTGGCGGCCAGGCTCGACGAGCAGGATGATCGCGTGATGAAACTCGAAGAGCTCGTCCATCGTCCTCAGCGCGATGTCGTAGATCTCTTCCAGGTCGAGGGTCGAGTTGACTTCGGCGGAAACGCGCTGCAGGACCTGGAACTCCTGCATCTGGCGGGCGAGCTTTGCCGTCTTGCGAGCGAGGCCTGCGGGATCGTGCTCGATCGTTATCTCGGAACGGTCAGGCTCCGGGGCACCGGGGTCGGCCTCTCCCGCCGAGTCGTCATCGTCCTCGGGAGGAGCGGACATAGCGTCAGGAAGCGGCCCGCTCCGGGTACGGCACCTTCTCGACCGAGACCACGCGGTAAATGTCGGCCGCTCGCAGTTTGAAGATGCCCGACATGCCCGTCGTTGAGGCAATGGCCTCGATTTGCATGTCCATCGCGTCGAAGACCGGCCCCTCTGTCTCGGAGTGTTGGAACTCGAGCTGAAGAACCCAGCTCGTGTGCCCGATCATGTCCCACACGTTGACGTAAGCCCTCGGATTCTCACGGACGTTGCGAATCGTTTTGCTGAAGAACTGGAACGAAAGCGCGGCGTGCGTGTCGTCCACGTAGTAGACCTGCGAGATGATCGTGACGTTCGGTATCCCGTCGGCGGAGCACGTCACCATGACTGCCGGAATACCGTTGTCGAGCACAGGACGGATTTCGTCGGGAAGCCGGGTCATCGGCGCGTCACGCCTCGGCCGGCGGCACGAGCCGCGTACCGGCGCCGGGGCCGGGTGTCTGCAGATAGATCTCAAACACCTCGAATTCGACGGCGAGTCCTGGCGTTGAGATGAATGCTCCCACAATGCCTTCGGGCACCGCGGGGTAC
>JAERMP010000081.1 GCA_016844515.1 Thermoleophilia bacterium
CGGTGCCGGACGCCCGGAGGCGACCTACGTCCTCGAGAGAACGATTGACGCGCTGGCTCGGGAGCTCGGCATGGATTCGCTCGAGCTTCGTCGCAAGAACTTCATCAGGGAGTTCCCGCACACGATGGCCTCAGGGCTCACGATCGACTCGGGCGACTACCACGCGTCGCTCGACCGACTCCTCGAGATCCTCGACGTGGACGGCATCCGCGCCGACCAGGCTGGCCGGCGGTCGCGGGGCGACACGAAGCAGATCGGGGTCGGCTTCTCCACCTACAACGAGATGTGCGGCCTAGCGCCGTCCCGCATTCTCGGAGCGATCCGCTACGCCGCCGGCGGTTGGGACTCGGCGACGATCCGCTTCCAACCGCTCGGTTCGGTCCAGGTCGTGACGGGCACGTCACCGCACGGACAGAGCCATGAGACGACGTTCGCGCAGGTCGTCGCCGACCAACTCGGTGTCGACGTCGACGACGTCGAGGTCCTGCACGGCGACACTGCGGTGTCCCAGCTCGGCATGGACACGTACGGGAGCCGTTCGCTCGCCGTCGGCGGGATCGCCCTCTACCACGCGAGCCAGAAGGTGATCTCCAAGGCCCGGAAGATCGTCGCACATCAACTCGAGGTTTCCGAGGACGATCTCGAGTTCGCGAACGGCACCTTCAGCGTGAAGGGCTCGCCGGACCGGTCGATGACGATCCAAGGGGCCGCGTTCGCTGCGTTCTCGGCCCACAACCTCCCCGACGGAATGGAGCCGGGGTTGGAGGAGACGGCGACGCACGACCCGGCGAACTTCTCCTGGCCCGGCGGCGCCCATGCGGCGGTCGTGGAGGTGGACACGGAGACGGGCGACGCGCGGCTCGTTCGCTACGTCGCCGTCGACGACGTCGGAAATCCCGTGAATCCCCAGATCATCGACGGGCAGGTGCACGGGGGTGTTACGCAGGGGATCGCCGCGGCGCTCTACGAAGAAGGCGCGTACGACGACGAAGGCAACCTCCTCACGACGACGATGGCGACATACCTCGTGCCATCGGCGGCGGAGTTGCCTTCATACGAGACGGACCGAACCGAAACCGCGGCAGACAACCCGCTCGGCGTGAAGGGCGTGGGGGAGACCGGGACGATCGCGGCCGCGCCAGCGGTCATCAACGCGGTCATCGACGCGCTCTCCCATCTCGGCGTCACCGACATCCAGATGCCGGCCACGCCGGAGCGAGTCTGGAACGCGATCCAGGAGGTGAAGTCGTGATCCCGGCTGCGTTCGACTACGAGGTCGCCGAGAGCGTCGATCATGCGATAGCGCTGCTCGGCGAGCGGGACGACGCGAAGCTGCTCGCCGGCGGGCATTCGCTCCTCCCGGCGATGAAGCTCCGGCTTGCCCGACCTGCACTCCTGGTCGACGTGGGGCGGCTCGCCGACCTCTCCTACGTCCGAGACGGCGAGGGTCACATAGCGATCGGAGCGCTCACGAGACACAAGGACGTGGCCTCTGCGGCGCTCCTTCGTGAGCACTGTCCGATCGTCGCGCACACCGCGGGCCAGGTTGGTGACCCGCAGGTGCGTCACCGCGGAACGATCGGAGGCTCGCTCGCACACGGTGATCCGGCGTCAGATCTTCCCACGGTGATCCTCGCGCTCGATGGCGAGCTTGTTGTTCGCGGCTCGGCGGGCGAGCGGACGATTCCGGCTTCGGCGTTCTTCACCGGCGTTTTTCAGACGGCGATCGGCTCCGACGAGATGCTCGTCGAGATTCGTGTGCCCAAGTTCGGGTCGGATACTGGATGGTCGTACACGAAGATGAGCCGTCGCGCCCAGGACTGGGCGACAGTGGCCGTCGCGGCTGTCGTCGAGCGTTCGAACGGCTCGGTCGGAACGGCGTCGATCGCGCTCACGAACATGGGTGCGACACCGCTCCGGGCGAAGCCGGCAGAGGACGCGATCGCCGCCGGTGGTTCGATCGGCGATGCGTCGACGCTCGCCTCCGACGGCACGGAGCCGTCATCGGACCATTCGGCGAGCGCGGACTTCCGCCGGCATCTCGCGCGCGTGCTCACGCGACGTGCGCTCGAGGAGGCGGCGGGGCGTTAACGATCAGAAGGGGTCAGGTCTTGCATTCGCGCACTTGGTGCGCGAATGCAAGACCTGACCCCAACGCCAAGTCAGGTAAGCGCTACCGGTACGCGACCGAACGCTCGGGCGCCGGCACCCGCTCGAGCACCGTGCGGAGCACGTCGTCCTCGTTCACGCCGTCCTCGAGGATGAGGCGGTGCCGCAGCACGTACGGCGCGACCTCGCGAACGTCCTCGACGGTGACCTCGTCGCGCCCGCTCAGGCGAGCGTTGGCCTTGGACGCGCTAGCGAGATGGATGATGGCGCGCGAGCTCACACCGAGCTCCACGCCGGGGAGATCGCGGCTCGTGCGCGCGATCGCCACCATGTAGCGACCGATCGCCTCGGGGAGCTCGGTTGCGTCCAGCTCCTCGCGGGCCCGGTCGAGGCCGACGACCCCGAGTAGCGGACGCACCTCACCGAGCATGTCCGGAGCCACTCCCTTGTGTGGGAGATCGAGCATCTCGTACTCGCTCTCGGCGTCGGCGTAGTCGAGCTCGATCTTGAACAGGAAACGATCGAGCTGCGACTCGGGCAGCTCGAACATGTCTACGTGCTCGTACGGGTTCTGGGTGGCGATGACGAGGAACGGATCCGGAAGACGATGCCCCTTACCCTCGATGGTGACCTGTCGTTCCTGCATCGCCTCGAGCAACGCTGCCTGCGTTCGGGGCGGGGTGCGGTTGATCTCGTCGGCAAGGAGGACGTTCGTGAAAACAACGCCCGGAAGGAACACTTGCTCACCGGCGCGGATCATGTTCATGCCCGTCAGCTCCGCGGGAGTCGTGTCCGGCGTGAACTGGATGCGCTTGAACCGCGCACCGAGCATGTGCGCCGTCGCGCGCGCGAGAAGGGTCTTCGCACTGCCGGGCGGGCCCTCGAGAAGCACATGCCCACGGGCGAGTGCGGCCACGAGCAGAAGCTCGACGGCACGGTCTTGCCCGATGACGACCTTCGAGATCTCCGCCTTCGCCCGCTCGCGCAGGTCGACAAGGCTCTCGTACGGCGCCTCCACCATCAATGCCACGATCGTTCTCCCTCCCCGTTCGCTCCCAGTGGTGCCGCCAAGCTTAGCGCGGCCTGAGCGAGGCTCCTATGGGCTCCCCTGCCCTGACCTCTCCAACCCACTATCAACGCGTTCCGGGAAACCGTCAACCCTGTATCGACGCAAGACCGCAATCCGCTAGCGCGGATGGCGGTCGCACGGAGATCCCTAAAGCGGCCGCTTTCGCGGCTGGGCGCGACTCAACCTCGGCGTACCCGTCGTGCTAGGAGACTGGAGACACGGGGGGAGCTACCGCAGTCGGCACCGATGCCATCGCGTCGAGCAGGACGTTGTCGACCTTTGTGTCGCCGCTCACGACCATGCGATGACGGAGTACGTACGGCGCCATCTCGCGGACATCCTCGATCGTGACGGTCGAGCGCCCGCTCAAGCGGGCGTTCGCCTTGGCGGCGCTCACCAGGTGGATCATGGCGCGCGAGCTCACTCCGAGCTCGACGCCCGGGAGTTCGCGCGTTCGACGGCCGACCGCGACGATGTAGCGTCCGACGGAGTCGGGCACCTCGGTCTGCTCGAGCTCCTGCCGGGCCTTGTCCAGGCCCACAACCCCGAGCAGCGGGCGAACCTCGCCGAGCATGTCGGGGGCGAGGCCGTTGTGCGGGAGGTTGAGCATCTTGAACTCGCTCTCCGCATCGGCGTACTCGAGCTCGATCTTGAACAGGAAGCGGTCGAGCTGACCCTCCGGGAGGGGGTAGACGCCTTCGTGCTCGTGGGGGTTCTGGGTGGCGATCACGAGGAACGGATCCGGGAGCTTGTGCGCCTTGCCGTCGATGGTGACCTGGCGCTCCTGCATCGGCTCGAAGAGGGCAGCCTGCGTGCGCGGGGCCGTGCGGTTGATCTCGTCGGCGAGGAGGACGTTCGTGAAGACGGCGCCGGGGAGGAAGACGTGCTCGCCGGCGCGGATCGTGTTCACGCCGTTGAGCTCCGCCGGGGTCGTGTCGGGTGTGAACTGGATGCGCTTGAAGGACGCTCCGAGCATGTGTGCGACCGCGCGAGCAAGCAGCGTCTTCGCGCTGCCCGGAGGTCCTTCGATGAGTACGTGACCGTGTGACACGGCGGCGATGAGGAGCAGCTCGACCGTCCGATCCTGCCCGATAACGACCTTCGAAACCTCAGCCTTCGCCCGCTCGCGCAGGTCGGCGAAGTCGTCGTACTTCTCCTCCATCATCAACGCCACAGTGTGTCCTTTCGCCTCAGTTGGTACGTCTGCAGGCCCGACTAGCCACCTCTTGCCGCATCCGAGCCGGTCCGCATATCGGCAGGTATCCTGAAAACCTGAACACACATACGGGGGCGACCAGGTTTCGACGTGGTCGGTTCTCCGGCAGAGCTGCGAGCCGAGGTCGCCGGTTGGCCTCGTAAATCAACCGGCACCAAAGCAAGTGCGAACAAGAACGAACTCGCACTCGCCGCCTAGTCGAATCTAGGTAAGGCGACGTCGATCCGGGTTGGGCCCGAGACCCGGTAATCGGCGCCAACAATCGGGCTAGGCGCTGAGGGAGAGCCAATCGCCCAAAGCGCGACACTTCAGGATGGCTGGCTCGACGGTTGGTCGTTCGCGAACCGGCCGCCGGGCGAGATCAAGCGCGAACTACGCTCGTAGACGCTCTGTACGGTGCGACCGCGGACGCGGGTTCGATTCCCGCCGCCTCCACTCTTCGTCTGATTAGCTCGGACTGGCCAGCACTTCGAGCGAGAGTACGCTCGCACACGCCGGAGCCCTGTCGCTGCAACTCCTCTTTCGATTCAGATCGTGATGTCGTAGCCTCAGCTCGTGCTCATCTGCGCAAGCTGTGGCCGCACGAACCCGGCAGACGCAGGCTTCTGCAACAGCTGCGGCGCTTCGCTCGCGGCGGCGACACCGGAGCGTGAGGTCCGCAAGACGGTCACGGTGGTGTTCAGCGACGTGACCGGCTCGACGGCCCTCGGCGAATCGACCGACCCGGAGGCACTGCGCGCGCTGCTGGCGCGCTACTTCGAGCGGATGAAAGCGATCGTCGAGTCGCACGGCGGCACGGTGGAGAAGTTCATCGGCGACGCAGTGATGGCGGTGTTCGGCATCCCGCTCGCCCACGAGGACGATGCGCTTCGAGCCTGCCGCGCGGCGGTGGAGATGCGGGACGCACTGCCCGAGCTCGGCATCCGCGGCCGGATCGGGATGAACACGGGCGAGGTGGTCACCGGAACGTCGGAACGGCTCGCGACCGGAGACGCGGTCAACGTTGCGGCGCGGCTCGAGCAGGCGGCAGAGCCGGGCGAGGTGCTCATCGGCGAGGCCACTCACGAGCTCGTGCGCGGCGCAGTCCTCGCCGAGGCGGTGGAGCCGCTCGCGCTGAAAGGGAAGTCGGAGCCGGTTCCGGCGTTACGGCTCGTCTCCGTGCTCGACGCGCCGGAGCGCAGCCATGCGTCACGGTTCGTCGGTCGCGACCGCGAGCTCGCGCAGATCGCCGAAGCGTGGGCACGCGCGCAAGAGCAGGCGAGCTGCGAGCTCGTGACGGTCGTGGGTGACGCGGGGGTCGGGAAGTCGCGGCTCGTGGCGGAAGCACTTGCCTCGTTCGACGCCCACGTCGTCCGCGGCCGCTGCCTGCCGTACGGAGAGGGGATCACGTACTGGCCGGTGGTGGAGGTGGTGAAGCAGCTCGCCGGGCTGCCGTCGGACCCGGCGGCGGCGGCTGCGATTCGCTCGTTGCTCGGCGAGTCGGACGTCGGGACGAGCGGAGACGAGATCGCGTGGGCCTTCCGCAAGCTGCTCGAGGAGCAGGCGCCGCTCGTCGTTGTCTTCGACGATCTGCAGTGGGGCGAGGAGACGTTTCTCGATCTGATCGAGTCGACTGCGCTGCTTTCGGCCGAAGCTCCGCTCCTGCTCCTCTGCATGGCCCGCCCGGAACTGGTCGATCAGCGGCCGTCCTGGCCGGCCCCGCTGCGCCTCGATCCGCTCCCGCCCGAAGCCGCAGACGCGCTGATCGGGGACGCGGTCTCTCACGAGCTGCGCGACCGGATCGCACACGCTTCTGCCGGCAACCCGCTCTTCATCTCCGAGATGCTGGCGATGGCGGCCGAGGACGCGGAAGTCGAGGTGCCGCCGACGCTGAAGGCGCTGCTCGCCGCCCGCCTCGACCAGCTCGACGAGGCCGAGCGTCGCGTCCTCGAGCGCGGCTCGGTCGAGGGCGAGATCTTCCACCGCGGCGGTGTGCAGGCGCTTTCGCCCGAGGAGACACAGGTGACGACCCGGCTCGCAGCACTCGTGAGGCGCCAGCTCGTCCGTCCCGACCGCGCTCAGATCGCCGGCGACGACGGCTACCGCTTCCGCCACCTGCTGATCCGCGACGCTGCCTACGATGCCCTCCCCAAGGCGGTCCGCGCCGACCTGCACGCGCGCTTCGCAAGCTGGCTCGACGAGCACGGCGGCGCTCTCGTTGAGCGCGACGAGATCGTCGGCTACCACCTCGAGCAGGCCGCCCGCTATCACGCGGAGCTCGGACAGCCGAACCCCGAGCTGGCCGAACGCGCCGCGTTGCGACTCGCCGTTGCCGGTAGGCGCGCCAGCGACCGCCTGGACTACCGTGCCGGAGCCGCGCTGCTCGATCGCGCAGCCGAGCTCGTACGACCACACCGGACCGACGTCATCCTCGAGCTCGAGGCCGCGTGGGCACACGGGGAGTTCGATGTGCATGGGGCGGTCGAAATGGCAGACGCCCTCACTGAACGCGCCGAGGCCGCCGGTGACCATTCCGGAGCGATGCTCGCGCGCGCGATGGCAGTCCAGGGGCGCAACTACGCAGGCGAGCCCGACGCCACGGACGAGGTGAACGCGCTCTGCCGTGCTGCGCTTCCCCTCGAGGAACAGCGGGGTGATCCACGCCGCCTTGCGTTGCTCTGGGAGCTGCTCGCCTCTGCTGCAGAGTTCCACCAGCAGCACGACGACGTCGTCGAAGCGATGCTCCAGGCGCTTAGCTACCAGCGCCTCGCCGGCTACTCACCGTCCGTGCCGTTCCTGGAGTGGTCGCTGATCATCGGCCCGCGACCGGTCGATGACGCGATGCGCATGATGGACGAACTCGCCGATTGGCGACCCCCGGGTTCCCAGGACGGCCCGCGGGCGTTGCTGCTCGCGATGCTCGGCCGCTTCGACGAAGCGTGGCCGCTCGCAGAGGCGCGGTGGAGCCACCTGCGCGAGGTGACCGGCGACACCTCCCGGGACGCCTACGGGGACCTCGCGCTGATCGCGATGATCGAAGGCGATCGGGAGCGCGCATGCCGATACACCGCCGAGGAGATCGAACGCATCGCCCACGTGGCCATCCCGACTGCGACGGCCAAGTCCCGGCTCGCACGCGAGTTCTGCTACCTCGGTCGCTTCGACGAGGCCGAGCGGCTCCTCGAAGAGGCTCGGGCTGTCCCCCCGCCCGGTTCCGGCGTTCGGGTGCTGGCCGCTGCCGCCGAGGCGCTCCTGCTTGCCCACCGAGGCGAGCTCGAGCAGGCGGAGGCGCTGGCGCGCACGGCAGTCGCGACTGCGGAGACCAGGACGGACAACGTCTGGTGGCAGGCGTCCACGCACGAGGACCTCGCTACCGTGCTCGAGCGCGCCGGACGGATCGACGAGGCGCGTCAGGCGCTCGAGCGATCGCTCGCGATTTGGGAGCGGAAGGGCTGCCTACCCTGGGCCCAACGCGTCCGCGCTCGGATCGACTCGCTCGGGCCGGCGCAGGTCTGACCACGCTCAAGGGACATTCCCGCACACTCGGGCAGGCCAGATTGCTGCCGCTAGGGTCGGCGGGCTAACGGGCCAGCATGCGTGCGCCGGTAAACGAGTCTGGTGCTGAAGGTTGCCCGCAATCGGGGCGTGACAGCGCGTGCGCGTCGCACATCGCTGGCATTCTGAGTCTCGTGCGCATTCTTGATCGGTCTCAGTCGCGGCTTCCGAAGCCGCTCCGAACCCTGATGGATTGGGCGCTGACGATCACCCTGGCGGCCGTCGCGGTGCTCGCTTTCCAAGCGGAGGTTGCGAAGCCCTACCGCATTCCCTCGCCGTCGATGGAGCCAACCCTGCATTGCGCAAGACCTGTCAGCGGCTGCCTCTCGCGGGTGGCGGATCGAGTAATCGCGAACCGGCTCGTGTACCGGTTCCACGAGCCCCGGCGCGGCGACATCATTGTCTTCAAGGCACCTGCCCGGGTCGAGGTGGCCTGCAGCGCTGGTGGCACCTTCATCAAACGGGTTGTCGGACTCCCCGGCGAGAAGTTGTCGATGCGGAACGGATTCGTCTTGGTCAACGGCGTCCCGCTCGTCGAGCCTTACCTGCGGCCCGGCTATCGCGGTCGCGAGAGCGGAGACTGGCCGCGGATCGCCAGCGAGAGCTACTTCGTCCTTGGCGACAATCGCACGATGTCCTGCGACTCGCGCCGTTGGGGCCTAGTCCCCCGGGCCAACATCGTCGGCCGGGCAGAAGTGACTTCGCCAGTGGACACTGCTGAACACTCGGGCATCCCAGCTGCACACTCCTAGGTCCCCGCATCCAAGGCGGGCCATCAAGAGACATTCCTGAACACTCGCGCAGGCGGGTTACCCTGCGCCTGATAAATCAGCACGGACAGCGGTATGACCGAGCGCAGCAGGAAATCGTTCGCGCGTCAGTGGATCTAGAGGTGTTCCGCATGCTTGACCTGGGGGTCGGCACGGGCGAGACGTCACGACGATGTTTGGAGGCGCACCCGGCGGCGCGCGCTGTGTGCCTCGATCAAAGCCGAGACAAGCTGGACGCGGCGGCTAATGTTCTGGGCGCGAGAGCAGAGCTGCGACTTGGCCGCTTCCAGGATCGACTACCGGAAGGGCCCTTCGAACTGATCGTTTCCGCATTCGCTTTGCATCACGTCGACGGGGCGTTGAAGGCAGACCTGTTTCCCCGTGTAGCGGAGCGGCTGTCGGAGGGCGGACGGTTCGTGCTGGCCGATGTCGTAGAACCGCACGCTCCGGTCTCCGAGCCGACCCCACTGGATCGAGCACAGAGCGTTGTCAGCCGCACGGATGAACTGCTGGACGTCCTCCGCCATGCTGGCTTTCAGCCCGAGGTTCGGTGGGCAGAGCACGACCTCGTTGTCATTGCCGCGTCGGTGCAGTAACCGTCGACACCGACTGAGGTGACCGTTGCAGAACGCCAGCCCAGGATGCGATGAGCGCTAGTGGAATCCGCACTGCCTTCCTCTACCCGTTCCCTCAGGGTGCATTGCGGAAACTGGCCCAGGCAAAGGGCTACGGCTCAAGCGACATTGCCGCACACTGGCGCATTCAGGGGAGCCACCGTCAGGCGCCGGTAGACGCTCTAGGGGCGCGTGAGAAACAGTCGTCTCTCCCGTGCGAGGTGCGGTGCCCACTCGAGGCGGGTCGCGCTTCCGAAGCGCAGGTAGACGCGAAGCGCGTCGCGCATCGCGTCGACAAAGCCCTCGGTGCGGCGCGGCTCGAAGTGGTCCTCCCACCATAGGCCGAGCACCTGCACCTGGCCGGCAGCGCGGTCGACGCGCGGCTCGATCCGGCCGACGAGGCGGTCGCGGAAGAGCATCGGCAGCACGTACCAGCCCCAACGTCGCTTGGCCGGAGGGAAGAAGAGCTCCCACACATACTCGAACTCGAACAGGGATCCGAGGAGGCCCCGGTCCCAAACCAACGGATCGAACGGGGGGAGGAATGCGACCGAGGGCGGCGGCTCCGGCGGCGCTTCCAGCAGCTCGACCTCCTCGCCGAGGACGAAGCGCCTGCCGCGCACGCCCTCCACCTCGACGGAAACGAGCTCCCCGCGCTCGACGAGCTCCTCGCGCAGCGCGTTCCGCCCCGGGTGCTCCGGCCGCTCCGCGTCCGGCTTGGCGGGGCCCAGGCCGCCGAAGATATCTCCGCCGCCACCGACGCCGAGCAGACCGTGGGCTCGGTACCGAGAGAGGAGCTTGTGCCGGAGTTGTTCTCTCAGCGGGATGCTGCGCGCGAGGAGTTCAGCTGGAAGCAGCCGCTCGAGGAGGTCGTAGTAGCGTCGGTTGCCGTCGCGTCGCGCGAGCCCGAGCACGCCCGTGACGGCGTACGCCTCGAGCACGGCGCGTACGGCGTTTGTCGGCATTCCGAACCAGTCGGTCGTCGCCCCGCGCTTGCGCTCGAAGTCGAGCGCTGACAGCGGCCCCTCGGCGCGGATGCGCTCGAGCACCTGCTCGGCCACTTCGGCGTTCTCGGCGAGGATGCGCGGCGCGTTCTGGCTCAACGTCGCGCGGAACCACGGGAACTCGCTCGCCGGGACGAAGGAGAGTCCTTTGTTGTAGGCCTCGAAGATCTCGCGGCGCTCGTAGAGGAGGTCGCACCAGGCGGGGTCGTAGTCGGCCACGCGCGCGTGCAGCACGAGGTCGTGGTTGCGTCCGGCAACCGCCAGGGGGTCGAACTGGATCGAGCCGAGTCGACGGAAGACCTCGAGCACGGCGTCGGGTCCTCCCTCGAGCGAACGCGCCGGCGCGAGCGCGTGGCGCGCCACGAGGAAGCGACGTGCGGCCTCAGCAGTGACCCTCACGCAGAGGACGCTATCCGGTGGCAGGCCGGGAGCATCCCTGGGAGAACCTCGACCGTCGGTGTACCTGGGAGCGTTGGCTCATGCCAACGTGCTGAGCGCCGGGATCAAACCTGCCGCTCGACCGTCAAGCGACATTCCTGATCACTCGCGCACCCCAATGTTCTGGCGCATCGCGCCGCGAACGCAGGCGTAATTCCGGGTCTCGCCGCCGACCCGAACGGGCCCCTGATCAAGGACATACGTCGGGATGGGCAGAGCTACGATCCCTCCTCGTGGAAGATTCTCAGATGGCCGCACTTGTCGCTTCGGTCGAAGCTGCCCGGAATGCCGACGACATGAAGGGGTTCGCTGGACTCTTCGCCGAGGATGCCGATTTCTTCAAGATCGGCGCATGACCGAGGTTCCGGAGACGCGCTACGCGACCACGGAGGACGGTGTCAGCATCGCGTACCAGGCGGTCGGCGATCGGCCTGTGAACCTCGTCTTGGATCTGGAGAGCTGGGGGAACGTCGACACCATGTGGGAGCTCCCACAGCTCGCCGACCTGTTCGGTCGGCTGTCGGCGTTCTCACGCCTGATCCTGCATGATCGACGCGGAACCGGCCTCTCCGGCGGCGGTTCTTCCTTCCCCAACCTCGAGACGCGCGCACGAGACCTTCTGACGGTCCTCGACACCATCCGGTCTCCACGTGTTGCGCTGTTCGGAGAGCGGACCGCAGGGGCCGCCCTCGCGATGTTTGCTGCCACGTATCCGGACAGGATCTCGTCGTTGCTCTGGTTCGACCCGGTCGCCACGAGGCGATGGTCGCCCGAGTATCCGTGGGGTCGGACTCCGGCCGAGATCCGCCGGGAAGCCGAGTGGACGCGAGACCTGATCGGCGACAAGAGCCTCGTGCATGAGTGGCTCAAGGGCATGGCACCGAGTCTGGCCGGAGACGAGCGCCTCGAAGCCCAGCTGACGCGGCTCGACCGACACTTCATGGCGCCGTCCACGGCAGTCGATTGGATCAACGTCGAGAGCGAGGTCGATGTGACCGCAGTGCTCCCCACCCTTCGCTGCCCGACTCTCCTGATCGACCACCAGAGGTCGCCGACAGGCGCTGCGGAGAGCCGCCACGTGCAAACGATCATCCGCGGCGCAGAGCTGGTGCTCATCCCCGGAGACCCGAACGGGATGGTTTTCAGTGACCAAGCCGCGATCGCCGACGCGATTGGGGGGTTCCTGGTCAGCGACTCGAAAGCTGTCGCGTCTGACACGGTTCTCGGCAGCGTCCTCTTCACCGACATCGTCGGCTCGACGGAGCGCCAAGCAGCCATGGGCGACCGTGCTTGGCTCGAGCTAGTCCGTGGACATCACGCCATCGTCCGCGATGCGCTCGAGCGATGGCGAGGCGTCGAGAACGACACAGCAGGCGACGGCTTCTACGCGACGTTCGACGGACCCGCTCGGGCCGTGCGCTGCGCACTGGACGTCGTCCATCAGGTGAGTGAGATGGGGATCGAGATCCGTGCGGGGGTCCACACCGGGGAATGCGAGGTCATCGAGGGCAAGCACGCTGGGCTCGCGGTGACCATCGGCTCCCGGATCGCCGCGAAGGCGGGACCGTCAGAGGTCCTCGTCTCGCGTACCGTCAAGGACCTGACTGCAGGCAGCTGGTTCTCGTTCGACGACATCGGCGAGCACGAGCTGAAGGGCGTTCCGGATCGCTGGCATCTCTACCGCGTAACCGCCTGACAGCCGACGAGCGACGAACATCGCGTCCGCTCGAGCGACATTCCCGCACACTCGCGCATCCGGGCGGTCTATCACTGGTCGGGTCCGGGTCGGTTGACATTGTGCGGCCAGCGACGAGACTTCCGCCTTGATAGCGAACGATTCTGGAGGGTGCCCCATGGAGAGTTGGCCCGACGTCCGTGTCCTGGTAACCGGCGGCAGCCAAGGCATCGGCCTTGGCATCGCGCATGCCTTTACTCGGGCTGGCG
>JAERMP010000250.1 GCA_016844515.1 Thermoleophilia bacterium
ACGTGTTGCCGCCCCGTCAGGGCCGAGCCGGTCTCGTGGGACTGCTGTCGGCGCTGCGGAGCGCGGCCGACGAGGAAACTGCGGGTCCAACATCGCTCGGCGGGGCACTTTCCAGCACAGGAGCGCTGGCTCGCCAGAAGTCACTCGTGGTCGTCGTCTCGGACTTCCGCGGACCGCATGACTGGCGGCGCCCGCTGCTGGACCTCGCCGGTCACCACGACGTGATAGCAGTCGAAATCCGTGACCGGCGTGAGCAGGAGCTCTCGAACGTCGGGTTGCTTTGGCTCGTCGACCCGGAAACGGGTCGCCAACTCCGCGTCGACACGCGCAGCCGGAGACTGCGTGAGCGCTTTGCCGTCGCGGCCGCAGCCGAGCGGGCCGAGGTCGCGCGCACGTTCGGGTCTGCGGGCGTTCGGCACGTCGTGCTCACCACGTCGGGCGATTGGCTCCGCGCGCTCGTCGTGTTCCTCCGCAGGAGCCGGAGATGAGCTTCACCTGGCCGATTGCGCTCCTCGGCCTCCTACTCATTCCCGTGCTCTGGGGAGCACACCGCTGGGCCGAGCGGCGCCGGACGGCCGCTCAGGCCCGCTTCGGCAATCCCGATCTCCTGCCGAATGTCGTCGATCGTGCACCCGGCAGGCTGCGGTCACTTCCGATCGTCCTCTTGCTGCTCGCTCTCGGCGCGATGATCGTCGGCGTTGCGCGGCCGCATGCAACGGTAAGTGTGCCGCGCGAGGAGGCGACGATCGTCCTCGCGATCGACGTCTCCCGCTCGATGAAGGCGACGGATGTCGAGCCCACGAGGCTCGACGCTGCGCGCACCGCTGCCAAGGCCTTTCTCGCCGACGTGCCGGAGAAATTCCGCGTTGGCGTGGTCTCGTTCGCCACGAGAGCGGCCGTGGGCGTCGCTCCGACGGAAGACAGGACGCTGGTCGAAGCTGCTCTCGACTCCCTTGTCCCGGGCGAAGGCACGGCGATCGGCGACGCTGTCGCGCTCTCTCTCCAGGTCGGACAGCCACAGGTGGAGACCACAGAGCCACCGCCGCCGAGAGCGATCGTGCTGATTTCAGACGGCGCGCGAGACGGAGGCCGGGTCGAACCGGCCGAAGCGGCACGAAAAGCGAAGGAGCTTGGCGTCCCGGTGTACTCCGTCCTCGTGGGGACGCAGGGCGGCGTGCTCGAGGAGACCTTGACGGGAGGCCTGCGCCGGATCACTCGCGTGCCCCCGAACCCCCAGACGCTCGAGCAGATCTCGACGGCGACGGGTGGCGAGCTCTTCGCGGCGGGTGACAGCGAGGAGCTGAGCCGCGTCTACGAGGATCTCGGGTCTCGGCTGGGCACGCGTGATGAGTCGCGCGAGATCACCGACGTCTTCGCAGCAGGCGCCGTGGCGCTCCTGCTCATCGCGGGCACGATCTCGGCGCTGCTCTTTCGGAGGGTTCCGTGAAGTCCGCTCGCGTCGTCTCGGTGCTCGCGGCTCTCGCCGGCGCGCTCGCGGTGGCCTCCCCGGCAGGAAGCGCGAACGAGTGCGACGGCCTGATGGTCTGTGTCCCCGTCGCGGGCCCATGGGTCGTCGTCCCGACCTCGGGCGGCGTGCCTCGGCCCCGAGTCGAGTATCAGCTGACGTGCCCGCGCGGACACGTGGTCGGCGGCCTCGACGCGCGGGTCAGCGACCGTGCGATCGACGTGAGCTTCCTCGGGACGCTCGGGAGCCCGGTCAATCCAGGGATCAGCACCTCACGGTCTGCAGTGTTCGTCGCAGCGTACGTCGGAGCGTCCGCGCGGGCGCCGAGCTTCAAGCCGTTCATCGGCTGCATGCCTGGTGCGGGCGGAGGTACTCGAGTTCCGACATCGGCGAATGCGTTCCCGCCCGGGCGCCCGACGATCCGGCGCGTGAAAACCGTGCGCGTGCGGCCCGGCAAAGCCACCGTTATGCAGCGGTGCACGGCCGGCGAGCGGCTCGTCGGCGCTTCGCACGCGTTCGGCTTCGCGACCCGGACACCGCCGAGCACCAGCCTCGTCGACGGACTGTCGGCGGACCAGTCGGTCCGCGGTAGCGAAGTCGTCGTGAAGGTCCGCGGCGACGCCGAGCTCGCGGGCGTGCGGGCGGTCATCCAGGTTCACGCCGTGTGCGCGAGGGCGCGATGAGCTTCCAGAGCCCGTGGCTGCTGCTCGGTTTGTTGTTGCTCGTGGTCGCCGTGGGGATCTGGATGTTCGCGGAGCGGCGCCGCATGCGCTACGCGGTGCGCTATCCGAACCTGGACGTCTTAGCGACCGTCGTCTCGGGAAGATCGTGGTGGAGGCTCGTGCCGCCCGCGCTGTTCCTCCTCGGGCTCGCATCGCTCCTCGTTGCGCTGGCGCGACCGGAGGTCGAGCGCATGCTCCTGAAGGAGCGCGCCACGGTGATCCTGGTCGTGGACACGTCTCGGTCGATGCAGGCCGAAGACGTCGAGCCTACGCGGCTCGGAGCGGCGCAAGAGGCACTCCGCACGTTCCTCGATCACGCGCCGGATGGATTGCGGGTGGGGCTCGTCGTCTTTGCGGGCGAGGCACAGGTGGCGACGCCACCGACGCGCGACCACGAGCTCGTCGAGACGGCCGTCGACGAGATCGACAGCTTTCTCGTCTTCGGAGGCACGGCAATCGGAGACGCTCTTCGAACTGCCGTCGAGCTCGGGCGGCAAGCGACTGGAGAGCCACCGCCGGGGGAAGGCCAGATCGCGGCGGGTCGACCCCAACTGGCTCGTACGTTGGCCCAAGCAACGGGGTGTGAGGAGAAGAGCCCAGTATCGATTCTGTTCCTCTCCGACGGTGCGCAGACGCGCGGCGTCTTGCAGCCGCTGGAGGGTGCAGCGCTCGCGAAGGAGGCGTGCTTCCCCGTGAACACGATTGCGCTGGGCACTCCGACGGGAGTGATCGACCGCGGCCAGTTCGGATTCGGGTTCCCGCCGGGACAAAACGGCGAGCAGCTCATCCCCGTCCCGCCGGACCCGGACACGCTGCGCGCGATCGCGGAGACAACCGGCGGTCAGTTCTCGGAGGCGCGCACGGCCGACGCCGTGAAGAAAGCCTACGAGAACCTCGGCTCGCGCCTCGGCCGCGAGCCCGGCGAGAGCGAGATCACCTTCCTGTTCGTTGCGATCGCCGCAGGTCTCCTGCTCGTCGCCGGAGTCCTCTCCGCGGTTGTCTCACCCCGCCTGCCGTAGTAGCTGGCGCAAGCCGGAAACCCGCTCGCGCGGATTTCCGGCTGCGCGAAAATCCCTGAAGGCGTCCGCTTCGCGGCCGCGGCGCTCGCCAAGGAAGCGTGCTTCCCCGTCAACACGATCGCACTGGGCACTCCGGCGGGAGTGATCGACCGTGGTCAGTTCGGATTCGGG
>JAERMP010000082.1 GCA_016844515.1 Thermoleophilia bacterium
TCGACGTTCACGTTCGCGATCGTCAGGTCGTCCGGCTGCGGGTTCCGCACCGTGATGCGGATCTCGCCGGGTGAGAACTCGACCCGCCGGATGTCGAACTCGTCGGCGGGGGGAGGGTTGGAGCCGACGAGATCGACGAGTGACGAGGTGGACGTGACGACGACGCCGACCGCGAGCGCGAGCAGCAGCACCGGCACGAGCGCCCAGAGCCGCCAGCCGATACGGGCGCGGGTCGTAGCGGAACCCGCTTCCATCAGTGGTCTCTCCGGGAAGTCCGGTGCTGCTTGGCCGCGCGAAAACCGAGCAGCGCTAGGACGCAGGGAGTCCCGATATCAGTAGATATCGGGGCGACTGAGGACGACGCGATGCGAAGCGTTTGCAGCCGGTCAAGCCGTGCCGTATTTCCCGGAGCGACCACTTAATCGACCACGTCGAAGAAGCCCATCCAGCCGAGCTCGGCGAACTCGGACTGGTGCGCGTGGAACATGTGCAGTCCGGTGCCGGCGAACTCGATCTCGAGCACGCCGCGCTGCCCCTGACACTGCATGACGGTGTCCGTGTACTCCCAGTAGTCGCCCGTCCCCGTGGGCTGGTAGCGGAAGAAGTCGGCGTGCAGGTGGAGCGAGTTGACGAGGTCGAACTCGGTGAGATTCGCGAGGTAGACGCGGACGAGCTCCGAGCGCTTGACCCGGATCGGGTAGCGCGCGTAGTAGAACGACCGCCCGTTGACGGTGTAGAAGTTGTTCCCGCCGTCGGCGTCGGTGTCGAAGCCGTTCATCACCAACACGAGCTCCTGCGCGGGCGGGCGCGGCTCCTTCGGATCGATGATGAAGGCGCCGTAGAGGCCCTTGTGGATGTGCTTCTTGAGCGGGGTCGAGTGGCAGTGGTAGAGATGGAGGCCGGCCGGGCGCGCCTCGAAGTGGTACGTGAACTGGCCTCCCGGCTCGACGTTCTCGAAGACCCCGTCCATGTTTGCCGGATGGATGCCGTGAAAGTGGATCGTGTGTGGATGCGACCCTGCGTTCAGGAAGCGGACGCGGAGGTTGTCGCCTTCGGTGGCGCGGATGACGGGACCGGGAGCCGTCCCGTTGTACGTCCAAGCGGGGAAGAAGATCCCAGGCGCAACCTCGAGGTCGACATCGGTTGCAGTCAGCGTGTATTCGCGTACACGCCCCGGTTCGTACGGCAGCGCAGGCGGCGGATAGAGGAGGGCGTCGAGGTCGTTGGGCCCGCCTACCGCGGGAGCCTCTTCCCCGACCATGGCGGCGTGGCCCATCCTGCCCTGGACATGGCTGGCCGGCACGCGCGTTCGGCCGTGGCTCGAATGGTCGTGCCCACCCGCCTCGGCCTGTCCGTCGAGGGCGAGCTTCCCGACGATCGGCACCGCCGCGAGCGGAGCGGCGGCTGCCAGCAGTTTTCCTCGAGTGAAGGTCTTTTTAGACATAGCTAAATCCGAATCGGAGTGTAACCTAAGAATCCAAAGATGGAAACCCAGACCGCAGACCTCACGGTCGCCGTCCAGGACTACCTGAAGGCGATCTACGCCCTCGAGTCGGCCGGCGAGCGCGTGACGACCTCGGCGCTGGCGGGGCGCATGGGAGTCAGCGCTCCCTCCGCAACCGCCATGACCAAGCGCCTCGCCGAGCTCGGCCTCGTCGAGCGTGCGCCGTATCGAGGTGTCGCCCTGACCGAGGCGGGTCGGCGCGGCGCGCTCGAAGTTCTCCGCCACCATCGTCTGCTCGAGCGCTACCTCGTCGACCGGCTCGGGCTTTCCCTCGATCAAGTGCACGTCGAGGCCGACCGCCTCGAGCACGCGCTCTCGGAGGAGCTCGAGGCGAAGATCGACGCGGAGCTCGGCTATCCGACGCACGACCCGCACGGCGACCCGATTCCCGACAGCGAGCTCCGCGTATCGGAGGGGCGCGACCGAACCCTCTGCGACCTCGAGGTCAAAGAGCGCGCGACGGTCTCGCGCGTTCCCGACGCCGACCCCGAGCTTCTGCGCTACCTCTCGGAGCTCGGACTCGTACCCGGCTCAGAGGTCGAGCTCGTCTCGTTCGCCCCGTTCGGCGGACCGGTCGCGGTGAGGACCGCGCTGGGAGAGCATGCGATCTCGCGCGAGCTCGCCGATCGCATCAGCGCCGCGAACATCTAGCGTTCGCACATGGCGGGATCCGCGGCGCAAACTAGCGGCTCGGTCCGCGGCGGGTTACGGTACTCGCCCCCACGCACGCTCAACCAAACAGCAGCCCTGACGAGTAAACGGAGGTAGTCATGACGACATTGCTGGCGTTCCACGAGGTCGACGACGTCGACCACTGGCTCAGCTCACCTCGCCGCAGCGAGTTCTTTGGTCCTATGGGAGTAAAGGTGCGCACGTTCCGCGACATGGACAATCCGAATCGGGTCGGGCTGGTCCTGGATGTACCCGACATGGCTGCGTTCCAAGAGGCCATGGAGTCCGAGGCGGCGGCCGACGCGATGAAGCACGACGGCGTTCGCCGCGAGACGCTCGTGATCCTCGTCGAGGCCTAGCCGACGAGTTTCACGACACGCCAGGCGGGGCCGTCTGGCACACGGATGCGACAGGCTTTACGCCGGGGCGAGTTCGAGCGCGACGACCTTGACGTCCTGCGTGCGGTCCGGGCCGAGAGCGTCGTCGACCTTCCGCTGAAGATCGCCCGACGCGAGCAGCTCCTCGGTGATGTCCGCTCCGCCGATGAGCTCGCCCTTGACGAAGACCTGGGGGATCGTCGGCCAGCCCGAGATCTCGGCGAGCTCCTGACGGATCCGCGGGTCCGGCAGGATGTCGACGGTCGTGATCGGCGCACCGACGGCGTGAAGTGCGCTGAGCGCACGTTGCGAGTTCCCGCACATGACCATCGCCGGAGTCCCCTTCATGAAGAGGGCGACAGGCTCTTTCTCGATGACCTGTGCGATCTGATCTGAGAGTGTGCTCATGCGATTCCTTTCGTGGAGATCCGGAGCTCGTGAATCGAGCCGTCGCCAAGCGGCGCCGCGAGTGCGGCATTCACCTGGCGGTGCTGGTCGAGGAGGGAGAGACCGTCGAACTCGGCGCTCGCGACCGTGACCTTGAAGTGATCGCCGGTGCCCGTCCGATCCTCGACCTCGAGCTTGGCCGCGTCCGGAAACGCCTGCTCGAGGAGCGTGCGGATCGTCTCGGCTTCCATCTGCGGCCATGCTAGCGACGGTACCCTCGGTGGCGATGCGACTTTTCCGAGTTCTTGCGGCGACGACCGTCGGCGCGTTCGGCGGCTTCGCGGCGGCGGCGGTCGTCATGAGGCGAGCGCTGGCATCGCGCGGGGACTCCCGGAGCGACGAGGTCGCCCTCGTCGCCATCTTCGATGGCGTCGAGCTAAATAGCCGGGCGACCCCCTTCCGCGGAGGCTCGATGCTCGCCTGGTTTGGGGGTATAGCCGTCGATCTGCGCGAGGCGAAGCTCGCGCCCGATGCGCATCTCTCCGTTCACGCCGTGTTTGGCGGCATAGCGATACGGGTGCCATCTGGCTGGCGCATCGAGTCGAACGTGCATGCAGTCGGCGGGGGCGTCGCCATTGACACGCCGTACACCGATGACGATCAGGCACCGCGTCTCGTCGTCGACGGCTTCGCTCTGTTTGGCGGCGTCGCTGTCGGAGCGAAGGCGGGCGCAGTCGAGCCCGAGAGCTAGCGAGTGCTCCGCCCGGTTCGGTTCGTCCTTTCGCTCCCCGAGCGGATCCTTCGTGCCGTGGCCGCGGCGGGCGGGGGCGCGGTGCACGAGACCGCGCAGCTCGTTTTGCCTCGCCTCGTTCGCTCGTCGCGTTTGTACGAGGCAACGGCGAAGAACCTCCTGCGCATCACCGTCGAGCTCGTCGGTGGCGTCGAGCGGCAGGCGAAGGTCGTCGCAGGCGAGTTCGAGCAGTCTCCGAAGAAGCTCGCGATCCGGAAGGCGGGCGGCAACGTCGTCGAGCTTGGCTCGATCTTCGCGTTCGGCTTCTCGCCGCTCTGGCTGCTCGCTGCCGCAGCCGACGTGACGCACGGGACGCGCGTGTACCTCGATGTACTCGTCTCGGAGCTGAAGAGCGCCGGGGTACTGGCGCACGAGCTCGAACTGGCGTCGGTCGACGACCTCCTCGCTGCACTCGAGGGGGCGAGTGGAACGACCGCGCGCCTGATCGACATCCCGCCGCTCGAGGTGGAGTCCCTGAAGCAGTCGCTGGCCGACCTCCGCGACGATGCGAAGGGGCTGCCCACTCCCCCGGAGCTCGCCGCCGTCTACCAGGGCCTCGTCGCAGAGGCCGACCGGGAGAAACGAAGCCTGCTCGAGGTCTCGGTGGGAATGGGGATCGCCTTCTTCAACTCCGCGCGAAAGGTGGGACGACAGCACGTCCTCGACCCGTACACGGACGATCTCCGGCCGGTTCGCGACGAGGGCTTCGCCGCTTACGCCTGGCGGGTCGCGAAACCGTACGGGCTAGCCGTTGGCCGTCACTTCGACCCGCGCCAGCCGTCGCTCACCGAACGCGGCCTCGAGCGGCTGGGAGGCCCGAAGCTGATTGAATCGCGGTCGATGCCGCATCCCGACAGCTTCGGAGCCCGCTCACGACTCACCGTCGGCGGCAGCGAGGTCGAGGTCTTCCGGCTCGACGCGCTCCAAGAGCGCTTCGACGTCTACCGGCTCCCGTACACGCTGCGGATCCTGCTGGAGAACCTCTTGCGTCATGAGGACGGTGTGAACGTCACGGCGGCGGACGTCGAGGCCGTGGCGAGCTGGGTCGCGACCGATGAGCCCTCACGCGAGATCTCGTTCACGCCGGCTCGCGTCCTCCTCCAGGACTTCACCGGCGTTCCCGCGGTCGTCGATCTCGCGGCGATGCGAAACGCCATGCGAGATCTCGGTGGAGATCCGAAGAAGATCAATCCGCTCCTCCCCGTCGAGCTCGTCATCGACCACTCGGTGCAGGTCGACGAGTACGCGAACCGGCTGGCGATCTTCCGCAACGCCGAGCTCGAGTTCGAGCGCAACCGCGAGCGCTACGCGTTCCTGCGCTGGGGCCAGGGTGCGTTCGACAACTTCAAGGTCGTGCCGCCGAGCACGGGCATCGTCCATCAGGTCAACCTCGAGTTCCTCGCACGCGTCGTCGACGAGCGTGACGGTGTCGCATTCCCGGACACGCTCGTCGGAACGGACTCACACACGACGATGATCAACGGGCTCGGCGTGCTCGGCTGGGGCGTCGGCGGCATCGAGGCCGAGGCGGCGATGCTAGGAGAAGCGATCTCGATGCTCGTCCCGCAGGTCGTCGGGTTCGAGCTGACCGGGAAGCTCCCCGAGGGGGCGACAGCCACCGATCTCGTCCTCACGGTCACGCAGATCCTGCGCGAAGCAGGCGTCGTCGGAAAGTTTGTCGAGTACTTCGGCCACGGGCTGGAAGGCCTCCCGCTGGCCGATCGCGCGACGCTCGGGAACATGTCTCCCGAGTACGGCGCTACCTGCGGCTTCTTCCCCGTAGATGCCGAGACGATCCGCTACCTGCGTCTCACCGGCCGGCCGACCGAGCGGATCGCGCTCGTCGAGGCGTACTGCAAGGAGAACGCTCTTTGGCACGACCCGGACGATCCGCCCACGTACTCGCAGGTGATCGAGCTGGATCTGGGTACCGTGGAGCCGTCGCTCGCCGGGCCGCGCCGGCCACAGGACCGCGTGCCACTGCGGGGGGCGAAGCAGGCGTTTCTCGATGCTCTTCCGAGCTTCGGCTTGGATTACGGCAACGGGCACGATGAGGCTGTCGCCGAGACCTTTCCTGCAAGCGATCCGCTTGCTTCCGGTGCTCCCGGCCATGAGCCGGAGGCGGCCGGCGCCGTCGTCTCGACGACGCCGCCACTCGTGCTCGCAGAGCGCTCGGCGATCGAGGTGACCTTGGGGGACGAGACCTTCGAGCTCAATCACGGCTCGGTCGTGATCGCCGCCATCACGTCCTGCACGAACACGTCCAACCCGGCCGTGATGATCGGTGCGGGGCTGCTCGCGAAGAAGGCCGTCGAGCTCGGGCTCGCGCGAAAGCCGTGGGTGAAGTCGAGCCTTGCTCCCGGCTCGAAGGTGGTTACCCAGTACTACGAGAAGGCGGGGCTCACGCCGTATCTCGAGGAGCTCGGCTTCTACACCGTCGGGTACGGCTGTACGACGTGCATCGGGAACTCGGGACCGCTTCCCCAGCCGATCTCGGAGGGAATCGCCCAGGGTGATCTCGTGGCCTGCGCCGTCCTCTCCGGCAACCGGAACTTCGAGGCCCGGATCCACTCGGAAGTGAAAGCGAACTACCTCGCGTCGCCTCCGCTCGTCGTGGCGTACGCGCTCGCCGGCCGGATGGACATCGACCTCGTGACCGAGCCGATCGGCATCGGTTCGGACGGTCAGGACGTCTTCCTGTCGGACTTGTGGCCCTCACCAGCCGAGGTGCAGGAGACGATGGCGCAGGCGATCGGGGAGGAGATGTTCCGCTCGACGTATGCAGACGTCTTCACCGGCGACGAGACCTGGCAGGGGCTTCCCGTCCCCGAGGGCGAGATCTTCGCCTGGGATCCCGACTCGACGTACGTTCGGCTCCCGGCGTACTTCGACGGCATGCCCCCCACGCCGGACGCTATCGAGGACTTCTCCGGCGCTCGCTGCCTCGTTGCGATCGGCGACTCGGTGACGACCGACCACATCTCGCCCGCAGGATCGATCGGGCCGGACTCGCCGGCCGGCCACTACCTCGTCGAGCACGGCGTCGAGCGCAAGGACTTCAACTCCTACGGGTCCCGGCGCGGGAACCACGAGGTGATGGTGCGGGGGACGTTCGCGAACGTTCGCCTTCGCAATCAGCTCGTTCCCGGCTCGGAAGGGACTTGGACGGTGCACGTGCCGACCGGCGAGAAGATGACGATCTTCGAGGCCGCCGAGCGCTACAGCGACGAGGACGTCCCGCTCATCGTCTTCGCCGGGAAGGAGTACGGCTCGGGCTCGTCACGCGACTGGGCGGCGAAAGGACCGAAGCTCCTCGGCGTGCGCGCGGTGATCGCCGAGAGCTACGAGCGGATCCACCGCTCGAATCTGCTGATGATGGGTGTCCTCCCGCTCCAGTTTCTCCCTGGGGAAACACGCGAGACACTCGGGCTCACCGGGCACGAGGAGTACGCGATCTCGGGGATCGAGAACGGCGATGCGAGCGAGGTCACGTTTCAGGCTGACGGGATCGAGTTCCGGGCGACCGTGAGGCTCGACACCCCGCGCGAGCGCGAGTACCTACGTCACGGGGGGATCCTCCCGTACGTGCTGCGGCGGCTGCTCGCGGCCTGACTACGCCGTCGCGGCGCCTGGGCTCTCGCCGCGCTCGCGGGCTGCTATTCGGGCCTCGTGGAAGGCGATCCGCTCAGCGAGCATTCGCTGAGTTCGCTCGTGTCGCTCCCGAACCTCAGCAGGAAAATCAGGGATCTTCTTCCTCTTCTTCCTCTTCTTGTCCATCTTCGTCCTCCAGCAACCAGCGGATTATTCGTAGGTCGTCCCGAATCTCGACGAGATTCGCGTTGATGTCGAAGACGCCTCTCAGGATACTCGTGACGTCTCGATCATCGAACGCAGGCTCCACGAGAACAATCGTGGCCGCTGGCGGCCAATCCCGCTAGTCGCGGTTATAGACGAGGCTTCTTAGGACGCTTCCAACCAACGACGATCGCCCAGCCGAGGTACTCGCGGCCATGGCGCAGATATGTTCGCTTCCAGCGTTCGTGCCGCGCCCTGATCTCCGCCTCATCGGGGTCACCCTCGTTCGCGGCAAGCCAGTGCTCGACAGTGCGCCAATGAAGAGTCTCGTAGCGGTCCCAGTCGTCCTCCGACGACGCGATCACCGAGACAACGCGTAGCCCGGACGTCTCGAAGGCGACGACAGTTCCCTCGAGCGTCGTCCACGGATCACGGCGATCCTCGTAGTCCTCCGGGAGCGGGAGGCGACGCCAGTATGGCTCCCCGACCGCGACGTACCCACCGGGCCGCACGGCTGGGGCAAGAGCATCGACCGTATCGGCGAGGCCCCCGTAGACGAAGCTCGCGCCGAGGCAGAGCGCGGCGTCGTAGGACCCAGGCTCGAGCTCGGTCTGGGCCGCGTCCGCGCACTCGAACGAGACGCGCTCGCCAAGATCGGCGGTCACCGCGCGCTCGACCGCGGCGGCGTGGAACTCGGGCGCTATCTCGATCCCCTGCACCGTGCACCCGAACTCCCGAGCGAGCAGGATCGCCGGTCCTCCGCGGCCGGACGCGATATCGAGAACGTGGGAGTCCGGCTCGAGCCCGAGACGCTCGCCGAGGAGGACGAGCTTCGCCTCGGAGGTCGGGTTCTGGAGCTCATGCGTCGACTCGGCGACGACGTAGTAGCGGGGGATCACCGCGCGATTCTCCCACGGTGCGGCTAACGTGCTCCGCCGAATGGCGCCTCCAAGAAAGCTCGAGGGCAGCTGGGGGATCGACCCCGTCCCTGTGCGACTCCGGGTCCTCGTCATCTCGTTCGGCCTCGCGAGCATCGTCGCGCATTTCTCGCCGCGCGCGGTCGATCTCGGGGCGGACATG
>JAERMP010000251.1 GCA_016844515.1 Thermoleophilia bacterium
CTCGTAGATCTCGGGGAACTGGAGCCCCAGGCGGCAGCCGCGGGTTCCGAGCATGGGGTTCGCCTCGTGCAGCTGGCGGATCCGGTCCCGCATCGCCTCCGAGGTCGCTTCCTCGAGCGGGGGCAGGAACTCGTGCAACGGCGGATCGAGCAACCGGATCGTGACCGGGAGCCCGGCCATCGCCGCGAAGATCCCCTCGAAGTCGCCCTGCTGCATCGGCAGCAGCCTCTCGAGGGGGCCACGGCGCTCCTCCTCGTCGCGGGCGAGGATCATCTCGCGGACGATCGGGAGGCGGTCCTCTGCCATGAACATGTGCTCGGTCCGGCAGAGACCGATGCCCTCGGCGCCGAACTCCCGGGCCTTCGCAGCATCCTCCGGCGTGTCCGCGTTCGCGCGGACACGCAAACGCCGGAGCTCGTCGGCCCAGCCGAGGATCGTCCCGAAGTTCTCGTCGATCGCCGGTGGCACGAGCGGGACAGCGCCGATGATGACGCTGCCGGAGCCGCCGTCGATCGTGATCACGTCGCCTGCTTGGAGCGCGTGCTCGCCGAGCGTCACGACACCGGTCGCATGGTCGATCGAGAGCCCTTCGCAGCCCGCCACGCACGGCTTCCCCATCCCCCGCGCGACAACGGCAGCATGCGACGTCATCCCGCCGTGCGCCGTCAGCACGCCCCGGGCATGGATGAGGCCGTGGATGTCGTCGGGCGTCGTCTCCCAACGGACGAGGATGACGTCTTCTCCGGCCCTCCCACGCTCCTCCGCGGTGTCGGCATCGAGGACGATCGCCCCTGAGGCTGCTCCGGGCGATGCGTTCAGGCCGCGCGCGACGACGTCCACCTTCGCGTCGGGGTCGATCATCGGGTGGAGCAGCTGGTCGAGCTGCCCCGGGTCGATGCGCGCAACCGCCTCCTCGCGCGAGATCAGCCCTTCGTCCACCATCTCGGCGGCCGCGCGGAGCGCCGCCGCAGCCGTCCGCTTTCCGGTGCGGGTCTGCAGGAGGTAGAGCGTTCCCTCCTCCACCGTGAACTCGATGTCCTGCAGGTCGCGGTAGTGGGCCTCGAGACGGTCGAGCGTCTCGACGAGCTGGTCGAAGGCCTCCGGCATGCGGTCGTGCATTCGCTCGATGGGCTCGGGCGTGCGGATTCCCGCGACGACGTCCTCCCCCTGCGCATTCGAGAGGAACTCCCCGAAGAGCCGCTTCTCGCCGGTCGCGGGATCGCGCGTGAAACAGACGCCCGTGCCCGAGCTGCCACCGCGGTTCCCGAAAACCATCTGAACGACGTTGACCGCGGTTCCGAGATCGTCGGGGATGTCGTAGGTGCGCCGGTAGACCTGCGCCCGCGGTGCGTTCCAGGAGTCGAACACTGCTCGGTATGCGCGGCGCAGCTGCTCGCGGGCGTCCTGCGGGAAGCGCGCTCCCGTCTCTTCCTCGTAGAGCGCGTTGAACGTGTCGACGAGCTCGCCCAGGTCGTCCGCGGTCAGGTCGACATCCTGGAAGACGCCGCGCGCGGCCTTGAGATCTGCGAGGGCCTGCTCGAAGCGGTGCCCGTCGACGCCGTCGACGACCTCGCCGTACATCTGGATCAGGCGGCGGTACGAGTCGAGGGCGAAGCGCGAGTTCCCGGTCGACGCGCCGAGACCGGCCGCCGCAACGTCGTTCAGGCCGAGGTTGAGGATCGTGTCCATCATCCCCGGCATCGAGACCGCGGCGCCCGAGCGCACCGACACGAGCAACGGGTCGCTGTCGTCCCCGAAGCGCTTGCCCGTGCGCTCTTCGAGAGCCGCGATATGGCGCGCAATCTCGTCGTCGAGCCCTTCCGGAACGTCTCCGCTCGCAGACATGTAGGCGCGGCAGGCGTCGGTCGTGATGGTGAACCCCGCCGGGACGGGGACGCCGAGCTGCGTCATCTCGGCGAGGCCGATCCCCTTTCCGCCGAGGAGCTCACGACCGCCGCCGGAGTCTTCGTCGAAGTCGTAGACGTAGCGCATTAGCGGGGGAATCTACACTCGTCGCGTGCCCGGCCAGATCCTTGCCATGGGCGGCGGCGGCTTCATGATGGAGCAGAGCTCGCCGCTGGACGAGTTCCTCCTCTCGCTGTCTCCGACAGCCCGCCCGCGCGTGTGCTTCGTCCCTACGCCGACAGGCGACAGCGACCGGGTGATCGCGGTCTTCTACGAGGCCTTCACGCGGCGGGACTGCGAGCCGAGCTGCCTGCGCCTGTTTGGCGCGCCCGAGCGTCCGGCGGAGCATCTCGCCAGCCAGGATGTGATCTACGTCTCGGGCGGGAACACCGCTAACGCGCTTGCCCTTTGGCGGCTCCACGGCGTCGACAGCGCCTTGCGAGATGCCTGGACGCGCGGCGCGGTCCTCGGTGGCGTCAGCGCCGGGGCGAACTGCTGGTTCGAGTGCAGCGTCTCGGACTCGTTCGGCCGGCAGCTCGACGCACTCCGCGACGGCCTCGCGATCCTGCCCGGCAGCTTCTGCCCACACTACGACGGCGAGGAGCTGCGGCGCCCGATGTATCGCGATCTCGTCGACGAAGGACTTCCATCCGGGTACGCGGCGGACGACGGCGCGGCGTTGCACTTCGTCGGGGCGGCGCTGCGCGAGGTCGTCGCATCGCGGCCCGGTGCTCGTGCGTACCGCGTCGAGCCGGGGGTCGAGACGCCGATCGAGCCCAGGATGCTTTGAGGCGCGTCGTCGTCGTCACCTCTGCGAGCGGTAGCGGTGGAACGACATTCGGACGAGCGCTCGCGGAGCGTCTGGACGTACCCTTCCATGAGCTCGACGCGCTCTTCTGGCAGCCGAGCTGGACCGAGAGCCCGGCCGACGAGTTCCGGGCGCGGGTCGAGCCCGTCGTGGCCACCGAGAGTTGGGTGATCGACGGCTCGTACCAGAGCCTCCTCGGTGATCTGCCGCTGCGTAACGCCGACACGGTGGTCTGGCTCGACCTCCCGTTACGAGTCTGGCTTCCACGCCTTATGCGCCGAACGCTGAGCCGCGTCATTCGGCGCGAGGAGCTCTGGGCGGGGAACCGCGAATCGCTGCGCAACACCTTCCTCAGCCGCGACTCGCTGATCCTGTTCGCGCTTCGCCACTACCCCGGGCGACGGAGGCGCTACCCGGAGCGGTTCGCCGCGTATGACCTCGTCCGGCTGCGCTCGTCGGCCGAGATGGAGCACTACCTCAGGAGCGTCGAGCGCGGGACCTGAGCTCCGCAGCCCATGCCGCGGCACGGAGCCCGAGCCAGATCGGCGTCAGAAGCACGTAGAACAGTATGTCGGCGACGAGGAGCAGGAACCACCACAGAGCGAACCGTGGCAGGGGTACCCAGCCTTTCTCGTGCAGTTCGCCCCTTCCCACGGG
>JAERMP010000083.1 GCA_016844515.1 Thermoleophilia bacterium
ATCGGCTTCTTCATGCTGGAGAAGCAGAAGCTCGAGGCGCAAGCGGCCGCGCTCCGTGCCGCCGGAGCCTTCGGTGCGCCAACCCCCCAACCGCCCTCCGCGGGCTAGAGAGGAGGAAACATGGAGAAGCAGATCGACTTCCCGCCGCTGCAGAAGGAAGTGTCATGGCTTGCACCGTTCATGCTCATCCTCTCGCTCGTCTGCATCGTCGTCGTCGTGGTGATCCTTCTAACGGATCTCGAGGCGCCCTTCATCGGGCCGTGGGGGTAGTCTGAGCGTAGATGGGGCTCTACCTCCACTGCGCTATCTGTAGCCGAAAGCAGGCCGACGGCCTGCTTTCCGGTGCCGCCTGGGGCCGCCTCGAGTTGCCTCCGGGCGCAGAGGCTGAGAACCCCGGCCTACGCGGGTCGAAGATCCGCGCTTGCCCGACATGCATCGGGCGGCATCCTGATTGGCACGACCGGCTCATAGCGTCGCTCGGGCTGGCAGCGAGCTTCGGACCTACGGCACAACCCGCTCAGTAGAAACCCGCCCAGGCCCGATGAACATCCTTCTCGCGTACAACGACACCGACGTCTCGAACAGAGCGCTCGAGCGAGCCGCCCAGCTCGCAGGCCTGTACGAGGCGAAGCTGGTCGTGACGAGCGTGACCCCCGTTCTGATAGGGGCTCCGCAGCACAACGGGCCGGGTCCAGAGCTCAGGCGGGCAGACGAGCGGTTGAAGAAGCTCGGGATCGAAGCCGAGTTGGTCGAAGCAGTCGGCGAGATCTCCGAGGCAATCGTCGAGGTCGCCGAGAGCAGAGGCGCAGGCTTGATCGTCCTCGGCACCAGGGAGCCGAGCCACGTCGAGCGCATGCTCGGGCACAGCGTTTCGGAGAGCGTGCAGCGGATGGCCCACTGCGACGTCCTCATCGTTCACTAGCCAGAGCGACGCGGATGTCACGCGCAAGGTTCGCCTCCGTCAAGTCTGCACCAGCGTGCAGCGTCGCCGCCCAGACTCCGCGGCGATCGTAGATCCGCACGGGAGCCGAATGAAGCGTGTCTTGTCCACTCTCGAGAGACGATAGGACCTTGAACGCATTCCAGACTCTGCGCAGCTCGGGCTCCGGCTGGCCCCCTCCGAGGTAGAGGAGCCGCCCGACCGCCCGATTCCGCGCGAGAAAGTTGCGCACGCTCCTTTTCGTGTCCTCGGCTGGGTCGGTGGTGATCGCCACGGCTCGCACACCCTGCCGCTCGCCGGGAGTCAGCATGTCGATCGTCCGCGCAACGGTCCATGCGATCACCGGGCAGGACTCCGTGCATTGGCTGTCGAGGAAGGTGAGCACCGTCACGCGCCCGGCGAGATCGGCCGAACTGACGGGTCGCCCGTCGAAGTTGCGGAGGGAGAAGTCGCTCATCGCGATTCCTCCGGGCGGCTCGCTTCCTCTGTACGGCCCCGAGCCTGCGACGGACACCTCCCGCGACGACGCTGGCGACCGGTTGCCGAGCGAGATCGCGAGCGCAGCGACAACACCCAACACCAGTGCGGCGCCGATCGCACAGGCGCCCGCCACGCGCCGGCTCATCAGCGATCGTCCTCGTGCGTGCGATCAGCGCCGGAGCTACCGCTTCGCATCCGGAACATCATCCACAGCATCATCCCGCCCATCACGATCGGGCAGACCAGGACGGCGAGAAGCCACCAGGATTCCATTTCCTCACCTCCTCTCTGTCAGTGAACGAGATCATGGAGTAGAGCGGACTGTCCACTTCGCACCTCCGTCGGTCGAGCGCTTGATCGTGCCGTCGTGGAGCGCGACGAAGAGCTCGTCCGCGTCCTGCCCGAGGAAAGCCGCCGGTTGACCGCCGATCGAGCCGCGACGCTCGAAGCTACGACCTGCGTTCGTGCTCACGGAAACGCTCCCATCGCCGTCGACGAGGAAGAGCTGGTCGCGGACGGGCCACGCAAGCAGGCCGACCGAGTCGCCGATGTGCTCCCAACTCCGCCCGTCGTCTCGCGACTCGTACAGCCCTTGGGAGAGATTGCTCGCCCCGGCCGCGACGAGGTGGCGGGGGTCACGTGGGTCCGGGGCGAGGTCGACGAGCGGCGCTGGGCGCTCGGCCTCCGCCCACGTCCGACCCGCGTCCGCGCTGACCAGCAGCCGGTCGTTCGAGGCGTCGTACCCGTACACACGCTCGCCGACCGAGCGAAGGACGTGGAAGTCGGCCTCGCCGAGGAGCGAAATCGGTTCCCAGCTTCGGCCAGCGTTGGTCGACTCGAGCAGCCCGAGAAGCGGAGGAAGGTCGGTCCGCAGGTCCGGGTGCCCCGAGCCGAGAAACCGGTTCTCACCCACAACGGTGAAGCCCATGGTGTCCTGGTAGCTGTCCCCGACTCTGACCGCGCTGGAGTCCCTCTCGCCCACGCGGAAGAGCCCAGTATGGGTCGCGATGAACAGGGCTTTGTCCGCGGGATCGATGCCGAGGCCGTGCACGTGCACGGGACCAGCGTCGGCGGCCGACGTTCCCCGCCCGCCGTCACTCAAGCGCCACACCCCCCCAGCGGCGAGCACGATCGCCACCGCGACGAGGCCAAAAAGCCCGCGTTCCACCCACGGCGAACGCTTCGGCGGCGGAGGTGCCTGCCGACCGCGCTGCGCCCTTGCTTTCGTTGCTCTTGTCATCAGCTCTCCTCTCTGATCCGTCGTTGGAACCTGCTCACTGACAGGTCACGCCGAGCGGACGACTCAGAAGAGGAAGCGTTGAAGCAACACGGGAGAGGCCCTGCCGGACGCCGGCACCACGAGGACGATCAGCGAAAGCGACGCGAGCGTGGCCACGGCGAACGCCGGCCAGAGCTCTATCACCGCCGCAGGCGCCGACTGAACGATGCGGTCGAACGTCTGAGCGAACTGGTCGTCCAGGCACGCGCACGCGAAGCCGATCAGAGCCAGGCACAGAACTGCAAGCAGGACGAAGGCCAGCAACGGCATCCGCCCGCGCAGGCGTTCGAGAGCCACGCGGGCGAGGATAGCCGCTGTCAGAACAAGCCGACCGTCTCGCCGTTCTCGTCGATGTCGATCGCGAATGCGGCGGGAGACTTCCCGAGCCCCGGCATCGTCATCATCTCACCGCAGAGAGCCACGATCCAACCCGCTCCCGTATAGGGGCGCAGATCGCGCACCGTCACCGTGAAACCGGTGGGTGCATTCTTCAAGGCCGGGTCGTGCGACAGCGAGAGGTGAGTCTTCGCCATGCAGATCGGAAGCCGGCCGAGGCTCGATTGATCGAACTCCGCGGCCTTCTTCTTTGCAACCGGGAGGAGCTCGACGCCGTCGGCGCCGTAGACCCGTGTCGCGATCAGGCGGATCTTCTCTTCGATCGGCGCGTCGAGCGAGTAGGCGAAGTCGAACGTGTTGGGCTCGTCGGCAGCGGCGACCACGGCCTCTGCGAGGGCGGTCGCTCCCGCACCGCCGTTCTCGAAGGCTGTGCTTATCTCGGCTGCGAACGCGCCGTTCTCGAGCGCGAGTGAGCGCGCGAGCTCGAGCTCGTCCTGGGTGTCGCTCGGGAACTTGTTGACGCAGACGACGGCCTGCAAGCCGAAGCCGTTGATGATCCCGATGTGGCGCGCGAGGTTCTGGGCGCCGATCTCGATCGCGTCAAGGCCGGCGTCGGGCTGGCCGGCGTGGTGCTTCAGCGCCTTGATGCTGGCGACGAGCACGACCGCGCTCGGCCGCAGGTCGCCGATCCGGCAGGTGATGTCGAAGAACTTCTCCATCCCCATGTCCGACGCAAAGCCGGACTCGGTGATGACGTACTCGCCGAGCTTCAGCGCGACCCGGTCGGCCACGAGCGAGTTGTTGCCGTGGGCGATGTTGGCGAACGGGCCGCAATGGACGAATGCCGGCTGCCCCTCGAGCGTCTGTACGAGGTTCGGTTTCACCGCTTCCTTGAGCACGACGGCAAGCGAACCGGCCGCCTTGATCTGCTCCGCGGTCACCGGCTCGCCCTCGAAGGTCTGGCCGACGGTGATCCGGCCGAGCCGCTCCCGCAGGTCGGCAAGGTCGCGGGCGACTGCGACGAGCCCCATGATCTCGCTCGCGGCGGTGATGTCGAAGCCGGTCTGGCGTGGAGCCCCGTTCAAACGGCCGCCGAGGCCCGTGATCACCTCGCGCAGCGAGCGGTCGTTCATGTCGAGGCAGCGGCGCCAGGAGATCGAGAGCGGGTCGAGACCGGCCTCGTTCCCGTGCATGAGGTGGGCGTCGATCATCGCGGCGAGCAGGTTGTTCGCGGCCGTGATCGCGTGCAGGTCTCCGGTGAAGTGGAGGTTCAGGTCCTCCATGGGCACGACCTGCGCGTAGCCGCCGCCGGCGGCGCCTCCCTTCACCCCGAACACCGGGCCGAGCGATGCCTCGCGCAGGCACAGGACCGGTTTCCTGCCCAGCACGCCGAGCCCCTGTGTCAGCGAGACAGACGTCGTCGTCTTTCCCTCACCCGCCGGCGTCGGCGTGATCGCCGTGACGTTGATCAGCTTCGCGTCGGGCCGGTCGGCGAGCCGCTCGATGACGGAAAGATCGACCTTCGCCTTGTACCGCCCGTACGGTTCGACCTCCTCAGCGAGGAGTCCCGCATCAGCCGCAACGTCGAGGATGGGGCGAAGCGTCGCGTCCTGGGCGATCTCGAGACTTGAAGGCATCACGGTCGACATCTCTCTCCGTTCAGGTCGAGAACGCTAGTGGCTCACGGCGGCCGCGGCCAGCTCGGACACGAGGGTATCGGTGTGGAATCGGTCGAGCGCGAAGGGTGCGATCAGCTCGGGTGTCTTCCCGGTCGCCACGAGCTCTGCGAGCGTGACGCCCACGATCGGCGCAGCCTTGAATCCATAGGTGCCCCAGCCGGTCGACACGTGGAAGTTGTCGATCTCCGTCTTGCCGAGGATCGGGCTGTAGTCGGGCGAGAGGTCGCAGAGACCAGTCCAGGTGCGGAGCACCTTTGTCCGCTCGAGCTGCGGGAAGAGCTCTATCGCGTGTGCGGCGGAGACCTCGAGGAACGAGAGCGTGCCGGTGCCCTTGTACGTGGTGTACGGCTCGATCTCCGCCCCGATCAGGAACTCGCCGCGATCGGTCTGCGAGACGTACACGTGGAGCTGCGACGAGACGATGACCACGTCGAGGAACGGCTTCACCGGCTCCGTGACGAACGCTTGGAGGATGTGGGTGGTGATCGGAAGGCGGACGTCCACGAGCCCGCCGACGAGCGACGACCAGCCGGCCGTGGCGCTCACGACCTGGCCGCACTCGACGCGCCCGCGAGTGGTCTCGACGGCGGTGATGCGGTCTCCGCTGCGCTGGAACCCAGTCACCTCGGTCGCGGGATGGATCTCGACTCCGAACCAGTCGGCCGCTCGCGCGAACCCCCACACGACCGCGTCGTGGCGGATGATCCCGCCCGGCGGGTGGTAGAGGGCGCCGATGATCGGATACGGGGGGCGGTTGGACAGGTCGAGCTGCGGGCATAGCTCGCGGATCCGATCGACGCCGATGACGCTCGAGTCGATTCCGAGCAGCTTGTTGACTTCGGCGCGCTCCTGCATCGTGATCATCGCGCGATCGGAGTGCGCGAGCGTCAGGTGCCCGTGCTGCGAGAACATGAGGTTGAAGTTCAGATCGGAAGAGAGCTTCTCGTAGAGCCGGACGCTCTCGCCGTAGAAGGCAGCGCCTTCGGGAGTGCGGTAGTTCGAGCGGATGATCGTCGTGTTTCGCCCGGAGGCACCCGAGCCGATGTACGACTTCTCGAGGATGCAGACATCGCGGATGCCGTGCTTCTTCGCGAGGTAGTACGCGGTCGCGAGACCGTGCGAACCTCCGCCGACGATCACGACCTCGTAGCTCCGCTTGAGCTCCGGCCGCGGCCGCCACATCCGCTTGGGGAAGAAGATGTCCTTCATGCGTGCCCCCCGTCCGAATCGGACATGCCAGGGGTCTGACCCCGGGTCAGACCCCTGGACGCGTCCAGACCAGCCAGTGCGTCCACGACCGCCTCGGCGACGTAGTGGCCGAGCTCCTGCTGGACGTACACCTCGAACCAGCCGTCCTTGTCGCGGCGAACGATCGCCGTGACATGCGCGAACGGCCCCGCGGTGGGGAGCTCGTCGAGGTCGAGGTCGGTGAGCCGGCGCATGACTCGCTCGCTCTCGATCGCCATCCCGGCGAGCGCACCGGTCGCGTCGTACGCGAGAACACCGCCGGCCCGTAGTCGCTCCGACACATCGGCCGGATCGTCGTCGGTGAAGAGATAACCGCGCTGCGGCGAAAGCCGTAGCAACTCCTCACCTGCCGAGGCTGCAACCAGGTCGAGATCGCCGCGGATCTCGACGACGGCGGCGAGCGAAAGATCGCGAACTGCCGCCGGATCGACGCCTTCGAGCGCGCGGCGCAGTGGAGACGTGAGCGTCCCGGGCTCGCACCGGCTAGGCGATAGAAACGCGCGGCTCACGAGCGCATCCGCTCCCCGGCGGAGTCGAAGAAGGCGCCGTGCGTGACCCGCGCGCCGCGCAGCAATCGGTCGACGCGGATCTCGACTCGGGTGCCGCTTTGGGACCGGTCCGTCGGAACCCACGCGAGCCCGATGACCGAGCCAACCGCCTCGCTCCTGCGCGCGCTGGTGACGCGCCCGGCGGGAAGGCCTTCGACGACGATTTGGGCGCCCTCGGCAGGAAGGACGTCCTCTTCCATCGTGAAGCCGACCAGGTGCTCCTTCTCCTCACGCTCCGCGAAGTGCTCGAGCGCGTACTTGCCCACGAAGTCGTCCTTGTCGAGCTTCGGCAGCCACGACATCCCGGCCGAATTGAGGTTCGACTCCGAGTCGGTGTCCTGCCCGACGATGACATGTCCTTTTTCGAGCCGGAGGATGCGCTGCGGCTCGAGACCGAACGGGCGCGCGCCTTCCGCGACGAGCCGGCCCCAGAGATACTCGCCCGCAGGGCTCGGGAAGTGGAGCTCGTACCCGAGCTCGCCGACGAAGCCGATGCGCAGAGCGAGGGTCGGGACGCCGGCCACGTCGATCTCCTGCGCGTCGAGGTACTTGAACTCCTCGGCCGAGACATCCGCCTCGGTCAAGCGCTGCAGCGCGTCGCGCGACTGCGGGCCGGCGAGGTTCACGGCCGCGATCGCACCGGTCACGTTCACGATCTCCGCCTCGTACCCCCAGACGGCGTTCCACCACTCGAACCACGCGGTCACTGCGTCCGCGCCGGTCGAGGTCGTCGTCACGTAGTAGAGGTCGTCGGCGAGCCGCGCAATCGTGCCGTCGTCCATGATCCGGCCGCTGTCAGAGGTGAGGACGCCGTAGCGGACGCGGCCCGGCTTCATG
This sequence comes from Thermoleophilia bacterium, assembly GCA_016844515.1. The sequence continues at coordinate 7,348 of JAERMP010000083.1, forward strand.
TCGCCGAAGCGGTTCGGATAGAGACGCTCGAGCAGCGCGACAGCCTCGGGGCCCTCGACGAAGAGCTTGCCGAGCGTCGAGACGTCGATCACGCCGAGCGACTCGTGGACGGCGCGCACCTCGTCCTCGGGCTTCTCGCCGTACGCGTACGGACGTTTCCACGGGCCGGCCCACTGAATCGTGGCGCCCGCCTCCGCGTGGCTCCAGTGCATCGAGGTGCGTCGCGCCGGGGTGAGCTCGCGGCCGGCGAGGAGGCCGAGCTCGACCGGCGCCCACGGCGGGCGGGCGGTCGTCGTCCCGATCGTCGCCTCGTACATCCGGGTCTCCTTCGCATAGAGCCGGATGCTCGGGAGGTGACAGAGCTTCCCTTGGCAGGGGCCCATCGTCGTGGTCGTGTACCTCTTCGCAAGCTCGATCGAGTCGAAGCCCTCGGCGATCGCGCGCTTCATATCCTTCGTGGTCACGTCCTCGCAAACGCAGACGAAGCATTTCCCTTTGCCCCCGTAGGCCGGCTCGGTGTCGATCTTGCCGAGGCCTTCACCCGTGACGCTGCCGACCGCTTCGACACCCGCGGGTAGCTCGGTGGGGACGAACACACCGAGCTCGGAGTCGAACTCGATACGCGCGCCGGCCTGCGCGAGCAGGGAGTACGCAGGCTGCCGGCCGCCGGATGCGACGAGCAGGTCGCAGTCGATGCTCTCGCCGTCGACGACGAGACGTCGGACGCGCCCCTTGCCACCCTGAGCGACGAGCTGGCGCGGCCTCGTCTCTCGGAGATCGATGACCCGCGATATCTCGACTTCCGCCTCGCTCAAGTCATCGGCGATCTCGAGCCCGTCGTCGTCGGCCGCGAGAACGATCGCGCGGTTCCCGGGCTTGATCGAGAACTCGCTGATGAGGCGGCGCACGCCGCCGGGGAGCATCACGCCGACGAGGTCGTTGCCCGGAAAGACGAGCGGCTGCTCGATCGCGCCGGTTGCGACGATGATCCTCTCCGCGCGGAAGCGGTGGAGAACGGTGCTGGCGTCGACGGGAACGAGGCCCCCCTCCCAGATCCCGAGGGCACGGGCCGGAGCAAGCACCTCGACTCCCTCGAGCTGCAGCCCGTTCAGACTCGCGTCCTCGTCGACGAGGACGACGCCGGGGCCCGAAGCCGCTGCCGTAAGGGCCGCGGCACGACCGGCCTGGCCACCGCCCACGACGAGGACGCGCGCCTTGCGGTGCTCCGTGTCGTAGCGACGGGAGTGCCCGGTGTGCTCGTCGAGCTTCCCGAGCCCGGCGGCGTTCCGCAAGAATTTCTCGTAGAACGGCCAGAGCCGGCGCGGGCGGATGAACGTGCGGTAGTAGAAGCCCACCGGGGTGAACGGGCCGCCGACCTTGTCCGTCACGGACATGAGGTCGAAGTCGAGCGACCAGCGGACGTTCTGTCCCTCAGCGACCGCGCCCTCGCGGATCGGTTCGGTGCAGACGCGGACGTTGGGTACACCGTCAACCGTCATGAGGCAGTTCGGGCAGTGCCCCGAGCAGCAGAGCAGGCCGCGCGGCCGGTGGTACTTGAACGAGCGCG
>JAERMP010000252.1 GCA_016844515.1 Thermoleophilia bacterium
CCGGGTCGTGCTCGTGTGCGCCCCGCGCCTCCTCGATGCCGACTGCAAGACGGTCGAGCAGATGCGGCTGGTGAATGCGGTGTGCCGCTTCGTCGAGCTCGCGAAGCCGGCGTAGTTATGCGGCCGCGAGCAGGTCGCCCACGTCGGTGATCTCGATCCGCCGATCGGGGAGCGTGACGACGATCACGCCGTCGCGCTCGAGCATCAGGCGCGCGTTGACGATCGTGAGCCCGACGAGCTCTCCGTCCGGGCCCCAACGTGTGTGAACGCCTTCGGGCGTTTCGTCCCAGTCGACTGCGCCGTCCGGCGACCCTACGTGAAGGTAGAGGACATCGCCTTCAGCGTAGTACGTGTTGTTGTCAAATCTGATCCCGTCGGCTTCGACGATCATGGCATCCTCCTTCGAGGAAAGGCCGTGACTATGTGCCCTATACGGCCTTCGAAGTGTACGACGGCCTTCACCCAGCGGCTCGGCCCCATGCCCGAGCGATAGAACCACTTCGCGCGCCTCTCGTCCGGGGACCCGACGCTCCGGCGCTTCGACAATGAGCAGGATGATGCTGGTCGAGTGCGAGATCAGGATGAGCCTCGACAATGTGCATCCAAGCGTCGAAAGGCAGGACGACCGGCCTGCCGTCCGGATCGACCGTCTTCCACACTGATCGATCGTGCCCGGCTCAGCGTGGGCTGTCGATTCGCTCCTTGGGCCAGGTCCACGGCCGCGATGCGGCTGGTGAATGCGGTCTGCCGCTTCGTCGAGCTGGCCGAGGAGCGTCTAACGGCCGCGAGGCGTGACCGAGCCGAACGCTCGCGACGTATTGCACACTGAGACGAGATGCTCTCGAAATGTGCAGTGCTGATGACCGTGCTGGGGCTCGTGGCGCTCGCCGCGACGTCCGCCCACGCGACAGCACCGAGCGGGCTTCGAGGTCTCGTCACCCGCTCTCCGATCGCGCCCGTCTGCATGGAGGGCGTTCCCTGCTCGGCCCCGGCCAAGAGCACTCCGCTCGTCTTCTTCCGGACCGGGAGGAGCGTCAGGACGCGGACCGACGGCACGGGCCACTACCGCGTCGCCCTGGCGCCGGGCTGGTGGAACGTCAGGACGGCTCGGCCCCTCCAAATCGGCTCGGGGATCAGTCCGAGCAGAGTCCGCGTCTTGCGCGCGCGCTTTCGAGTCGTCAACCTCGACATCGATACCGGGATTCGCTAGGCGCGAGCGCCTGCCACGAAGTCGACACACACGTGCGACGGATTCTGTGCCATGTTGGGTGTATGACAGATCGTGATACAGTCGCGGGCATGGTTGAACGGGCCATCTCGGTGCGACTCGATGACGAGGCCCAGCGAGCCCTGGACAAGCTCATCGGATCCGGCATGTCTCAGTCCAATGCGATCCGGTACGCGCTCGTACAGACAGCGGATCGCCAGAGCCCGCGTATGTCGCTCTCGGCGGAAGCGATGATGCTCGCCGCGAACGAGGACGATCGACGCATCAAGGCTGAGTTGCTCGAGTTCATGGGCGAGCCCAGTGAATCGTGGTGACATTGTCTGGCTCCGCTCGATGCGAGGCCTGCGAGGCCGTGAGCAGCGCGGCGCACGGTACGCCGTCATCGTTCAGTCGACCGAGTTGCTCACGCTGTCGACGGTAGTCGTTGCGCCGACCTCGACAGGCGCGCAGCCGGCGACGTTCCGTCCCGAGATCGACATCGAGGGAGTCCGTACGCGCGTGATGGTCGACCATCTCGCAGCCACGGACGTGTCCCGTATCGGCGAGACGGTGCGCATGCTGAGCTGGGAGGAGCTGGACGAGGTCGACCGTGCGCTCGAGACCGTCCTCGGCCTCGCGCGCTGACTCTCTCGCCGGCAGGACGTGTTGGGTGCCTCGACCGCGCGCAGGATGTCATCGAGATAGCGCGCCATGTCTGGGTGCGCGTCCCTGATGTGCGCCCACGCGTGCGCGGTCAGAACGACCGTGCGACCATCAGGATCGGCCACTTCGCGCACACAACGATCGTGCCCAGCCGCTTCCGTGTTGTCGATTGGCTCTTCGAGCCAGGTCCGATCCTCTCAGCTGCGCAGGCTGCGTCGTGGTCACGCCTTCGCGCAGAAGCGTGATCAGAGCTAGCGCCGCGTGCAGCCGGCGCCGTAGAGGGTTCCCTTCGGCGGCGCGAGCGGGGCCGAGCGGCCGAGGAACATCGAGATCACTGCGACGTTGTCCTCCGAGCCGAGGATCATCGACTCGCCGCCGATCGTGGCGGACTCCCCGCCGAGGCGACAGCGGAGGGAGCGCTTGGAATCCGCGCGGAACCGCACCCAGCCGAGCCGAGCCAGCTCGGACGCGGAGAGATCGGTCGCAACCGGTGCCGCGAGCGAGTCTCCGATGAAGGGAAGTCGCAGGAACGTGCCCATGCTCGCGATCTTGCCTCCGACTGCGTCCGCGACCGCCTGCTGGCGAGTCCCGCGGCTGATGTCCGTGTCCGACGGGTCGAGCTGGTTCGTGCGGATTCGCGAGTAGACGAGTGCCCGCCGCCCGTCCATGTGCTGCACGCCCTTTTTGAAACGCCAGCCCTGCCATTCACGGCACTTCTCGGGCTTGAACGGGCAGTCGAACTGGTTCGAGAGAATCGGCTTCGGCACCTTCACGTCGATTCCGCCGAGCGAGTCGATGAGCTCGCGGAAGCCGTCGAAATCGACCACCACGACGTGGTCGATGGAAAGCCCGGTGAGCGCCCGCACGGTCTCGATCGTGAGCGCCGGGCCGCCGATCTGGTTGGCGGCGTTGATCTTCGAGGTCCCGTAGCCGGGGATCTCGACGCGGAGGTCGCGCGGGATCGAGAGATACGAGATGCGGTGCTTGCCGGGGTCGGTGCGGAGGAGGAGCAGCGAGTCCGATCGATTGGCATCGCCTCGTCCGGCGGCCCGGCCGCCGTCGGTTCCGATGACGAGGATCGTCGTCGGCTTGGAGAGACTCGAGCCTTCCCGCTTCGCCAGATGCGCAGTCGCAGCCCGGGGAAGCCGTTTGTTCGCCTTGTCGACGCCGCCCGAGAACGAGCGGTACCCGAGTGCGCCCCAGGCAGCGAGGAGGACCACCGAGCCCAGCAGGGTGAGTCCGATCCAGAGGCCCCAGCGGCGTCGGCGTCGCGGCGCAGCGGGCGTGCGTGAGGGCTGAGTCGAGGGGCGCGCCTGACTCCCGAGAGGAACCTTGCCCTTCCTGCGGCCGCCGCGATACAGCCGGTAGGGCTTGTCTCCCTCGGCCATTCGGGCCGCTATGGTAGCCCGCGCCGTGGCCGCTCCCCTCGTCATCGGGCTCGACGTCGGCGGGACGAAGATCCTCTCAGG